>NZ_JBIUWN010000002.1:0-172928 GCF_044743485.1 Pseudomonas sp. NPDC087614
TGGCTACGCTGCTGTCTTCATTGGCGAAGTTGTAGGAGAAATCCCATTCTTCCGACAGGTATTTGCACAGCAAGCGACCGGCGTTGATGTGCAGCGCCTCGGACATTTCGCTGCGGTGGTCGGAGATGTTCGGCAGCACGCAGATGCCGCTGGTGAAGATCGGCTCGAACACGAACGAATGCCCGCTCTTGCCGTCATGCTCGTCCATCGGCTTGGTGTCGAACGTCTTGTTCATGTACGAGTGCTGTTGGGCCCGGCCGAATTCCGAAGCCATGCCCGAACCGGTACCGCCGCCGGCACTGAAGATCGAAAAGTACAGACGCGACTGGTTGGCCTTGATGCCGCAGCTGTCGATCAGGTACGAGTGGATCATTTTCCAGTCAGGGCTGGAGAAACGCTGGGTGTCCTTGTTGAGGATGATCTTGGCCAGGTACTGGCCGAGGATCGGCGCATTACCGGCGCCACCGGCGTGGACTTCAGACAAGTCCATGATCTTCATTTTGCTGTAGTCGCGCAGGAAGCCGCTTTTCTCGCCCTTGCGCGAGAAGCGGATGCGCCCGGCGATGTCTTTGTCGAGGTCGCCGAGCATCACCAGCGGCTCAACCAGGAACACCGGTTTGCTCGCCTTGTTCGGGCCGATCCGCAGGTTGTTTTT
Organism: Pseudomonas sp. NPDC087614; assembly: GCF_044743485.1. Classification (NCBI taxonomy): domain Bacteria; kingdom Pseudomonadati; phylum Pseudomonadota; class Gammaproteobacteria; order Pseudomonadales; family Pseudomonadaceae; genus Pseudomonas; species Pseudomonas sp. NPDC087614. The sequence continues at coordinate 656 of NZ_JBIUWN010000002.1, forward strand.
GATCCACTGAGCCGGGCTGTAGCCCTTTTCGGCGTAGCGCTTGTCCGGCGACAGGCGATCTTCGTTGTTGAATTCGTTGAGATAGAACTTGCGCGCGTTGTACACCAGCTCAGCGACATCGAGGGCGATGTTGGAGCCGCAGCGACCGAGGCCGATCAGGCACACCGACGGAAATTCCTGATCGTTGTGCTGCTCGTTGTCGCCTTCAAGGTGTGGCGGACGCGGGAACACCAGATCACGCAGGCCGTCGAGGTTGTCCAGGATACGGTCGGTATTGGTTTCGGTGAAGTACAGGTATTGCTGGGTCGACAGCGGGCGCGAGGGAACCAATGGCTTGGACGATGACGGGCTGTTCGCAGCGGGGCTCGCGGTCAGATCGGATACCGCTGTGGCGGGATTGTTTTTAGAAGTCATTGTGCGCCATATACCTGGACTGGGTCGGCTCGATAACCAATGTCAGCGAACCTCACGGAATAAGATCTCGCGTCTTTTTTGCGCGAATTGAGCCCGAGCGCCAGGGATTTGGCCTGACTGTCGCTGGGGGGAATCCTTTCCTGATCGATGATGAATCGGCCATTATTCGGCGATCTTTAATCAAAAGGAGGCTAAATGATGTCAACGCTACCTTCGTTGGGATTCGCCGGAATCGGTCTGATGGGTCTGCCGATGTGTCGGCGCCTGTTGGCGGCGGGTTATCCGCTGACGGTGTGGAATCGCAATCCGGCCAAGTGCGCGGCGCTGGTCGACGCCGGTGCCCTACAAGTCGCCAGCCCGGCCGAGCTGTGCGAACACGCCGAGGTGGTGATGCTGTGCCTGGCGGATACGGCGGTGGTGCGTGAGGTGGTGTTCGGCCCGGCCGGCGTTGTCGAGGGCGCGAAGCACGGTCAGTTGCTGGTGGACTTTTCCAGCCTTGAACCGACGGCGACGCGTGAGATGGCGGCTGAACTGGCAGACAAAACCGGTATGCGCTGGATGGACTCACCGGTGTCCGGCGGTGTGGTCGGCGCCGAGGCGGGCAGTCTGGCGATCATGGTCGGTGGCGATGCGGCGGACCTTGCGCGCGTGCGCTCGGTGCTGCTCAATCTCGGTCAACGCGTTACGCACATGGGCGGCATCGGTGCGGGACAGGTGACCAAAGCCTGCAACCAGATGATCGTCGCCTGCAATGCACTGGTGATCGCCGAAGTGGTGGCGCTGGCCGAACAGGCCGGGGTCGATGCAAGCCTGATTGCCGAAGCGCTGGCCGGTGGTTTTGCCGACTCCAAACCGTTGCAGATCCTCGCCCCGCAAATGGCTGCAAGCCGTTTCGAACCGATCAAATGGCATGTGCGCACGCTGCTCAAGGATCTCGACACGGCGGTGAAATTCTCTCGCGAGCAGGGTTCGGCGACGCCGATCAGCGGATTGGCCGCACAACTGATGCGCCTGCATGGGGCGCAAGGCTTTCTGGAGAAAGATCCTGCGACGCTGGTGCAAATGTACCGCGCGCCAGAATCAACGGATTGACCCCAGGCGAATGTTTGCGCTGATTGATTTCTTCCAGTACCGGGCGCAGTTCGTCCATTGGTACCGGACGACTGAGCAGGTAGCCCTGAATGAAATCGCAGCCCGAACGCTCGAGGAATTCGTACTGCGCCAGGCTTTCCACGCCTTCGGTGACCACCTGCAAATGCAGGGTGTGCGCCATGGCGATGATCGCCTGGACGATCTCCATGTCCGCCGTGGCTTTGGGGATGTCGAGAATGAAGGAGCGGTCGATCTTCAGGGTGTTGAGCGGCAGGCGCTTGAGGTAGGCCAGCGATGAATAACCGGTGCCGAAATCGTCGATCGACAACGACACGCCCAGGGCACGGATCTGCCGCAGTAGCACGAGGGTGTTGGCGATGTTGCCCATCAGGGCGTTTTCGGTGACTTCCAGTTCCAGGCGCTCCGGCGCGACACCTGCCGCGCGCAACGCGCTTTCGATTTCGTCAGCCAACGCTTCGCGTGTGAGGTTGAGCGGCGAGCAGTTCCAGGCGATTTTCAACGCTTCGCAGCCATGGCGCGACAACTCGCCCAGGTCCTTGCAGGCCCGGCGCAGCACCCAATTGTCCAGTTCGGCGATCAGACCGTTGTTTTCGGCGATGCTGATAAAACGGTCCGGCGTCAGCAGACCCTGTAACGGATGCTGCCAGCGGATCAGCGCTTCAAGCTTGGTGACCCGACCGGTTTTCAGTTCGAAAATCGGTTGGTAATACAGCATCAGACCGTTTTCTTCACCCAACGCCTGGCGCAGTTCTTCCTCCAGTTGCAGCTCCATGCTGGCTCGGCTTTTCAGGTTGGAATTGAAAAAATGCAGGCCATTGCGCCCCGCGCCCTTGGATTGATACAGCGCCAGATCCGCGTGCTTGAGCAGTTCCTCGCAGGTGGAACCGTCGTCGGGATACAGGCTGATGCCGATGCTGGTGGTCATTACCATGCGCCGTCCGGCCAGCTCGATCGGCTCTTTCATTCTCAGCATGATGCGTTGAGCCATGTTGCGGGCTTCTTCACGGTCGTTCAGCCCGATCAGGATGCAAAACTCATCTCCGCCAAAACGCGCGACGACATCTTCATGGCTGCGCACTGAGCCTTTGATGTGATTGGCAATCACTTTGAGCAGTGCATCGCCGGCGTCGTGACCGAGGCTGTCGTTGATGCGTTTGAAGTGGTCGATGTCGAGAAACATCACCGCAAGCATGCCGCCCTCGGTGGTTTTCTGGCTGAGTTTCTCGGCGAAGATCTGGTTGAAGCCGCGACGGTTGATCAGGTTGGTCAGGGCGTCGTAGTTGGCCGCTTGTTGCAGCGACATACGCGCTTGATCAAGTTGGCTGAGCAGGGCGTTGACCCGGCGCAGGTCGTGTTCCTTGTTCTGCAGTTTCCTGTCGGCCAGCGCGGCGCTGATTGCACTGCCCAGGATCAGCAAGATGATCAGCGCCACGGTCAGGCCCAATTGCAGGTGGTTGGTTTGCGCTGGCAGGAACGGAACGCTGCCCGGCGCCAAGACCTGTTTCAGCGCGGCCATTGCCGTGAAGTGCGTACTGAAAATGCCTGCGCCGAGGATCAGCGCGGCGCCGTACTTGAGCATCTGATGAAACAGGCCACTGCCGTCGCGCAGATAGCGCGCCACCCACAGCGCAGCGAAGCTGGCCCCCATGGCGATCACGATCGACAGCACGAACAGGAACGGCTGGTAGTAGAGGGTGGCATTCGATTTCATGGCTGCCATGCCAACGTAATGCATACCGGCGATGCCGAGCCCGATCAGCAGGGCGTTTTTGAGGCAGTGCACCAGGCTCGGTTGCGCCTCGCCCAACGTGTGCATCGCCAGCCAGGAGGCGAGCAAGGCGATCAGCAGCGAAAACAGGGTGATCGGCAGGTCGTAGTGGATGTCGATCGGGGTCTGGAAGGCAAGCATGCCGATAAAGTGCATGGCCCAGATGCCGCCGGCCAGACAGGTCGCACCGATCCAGCGCCACACCCGCTGCGAGCCCGGGTCTTCGGCATGACCGACTCGTTCGGCCATGTCCAGGGTGGCAAAACTCGCGGCGCAAGCGACCAGATAGGCCGCCAGCATCAGCAAGGGGTTGTGTGTGCCATTGAGTATGACCTGCCCGCTCTCCGGCAGCTCGGTAACAAACTGCAAACCAAGCCACTCCATAGCATGCCCCGTCTCTGAAGTCGTCACTACCGCGCGGTTAACGCAGGCGAATGTCTGGAGTATAGAGGCGGTTTTTGCTGTGGAAGCCGTAGTGGCACATTGGCTGTAATGATTTCGGAATTACCGCAATAGCGATTGGCGCTAAGTGTCAGGCGATCTTTTCCAATGGGATTTCGCTCCAGCCCTGTTGCAAGGGCGGCAGGCCGAAGCGGGCGCGGGCGGCGTCGCAATCGGTATTCTGTTCACCGTTTTCCCAAGATGCCTCGAACTCGCGGCAGGGGCTCGAACGTTTGTCGTAGATCGTGCATTGCACCGCGTTGCCGATTTCGCCAGCCAACGAGATGCAACGTGGTGATTTGCGGTCAGTGCCGATCATTGCCACCCGGCTTGGGGTGATTTGTGTAACCAGTTCATCAGGGACTGTACCGCCAGAGGATGAGCACTCACCCCAAAAGAAAGACACGCGAAAATGGGAACAGCAGGCACCGCAATTCAGACACGGACTGACTTCGGACATGGGCGGGGGTATCAAAGGGATTGATCGGAAGATCCGGACGGATCCGGCGGCCATTCTATGCTTCGCCACGGACTTGGGAAGGGGGGCGCGGAACTATTTTTTTGTGGCAGGTTTTTTCGCGAAAAGCCCCTGTTTTCGGGGGATTGCAGCGTTATCAAGAGCTTACGTTTCGTTACAGTGCCATGGCTCGATATCAGGCACACGAATGATCACAGACAGCCCCTGCACGGCTGACTAGATTGCAGGTTCCGGGCTCGGTTGCGTCGGCAGTGAAGCCCCATAACAATAAAGAGACGGACCCATGCAGAACTCGACCCAAGCGGCGAATGCCTGGCGCATTCTGTTCCTGTTGTTCCTTGCCAACCTGTTCAACTTCTTCGACCGCACCATCCCGGCGATCATCATTGAGCCGATCCGTATGGAATGGCACCTCAGTGATTTTCAGTTGGGGATCATCGGCACAGCCTTCACCATCGTTTATGCCGTCGCCGGCCTGCCTTTAGGGCGCATGGCCGACACGGGTTCGCGTAGCAAACTGATGGGCTGGGGCCTGGCGACGTGGAGCGCATTGACCGCCGTCAACGGATTGGTCGGCAGTTTCTGGAGCTTTCTGATCGTGCGCATGGGCATCGGCATCGGCGAGGCGAGTTACGCGCCGGCGGCCAACTCGCTGATTGGCGATCTGTTCCCCGCCCATCGTCGGGCGCGGGCCATGGGCATCTTCATGCTGGGTCTGCCATTGGGGCTGCTGTTGGCATTCTTCACCATTGGCGCGATGGTCAAGGCGTTCGATAGCTGGCGGGCGCCGTTCTTCATCGCCGCCGTACCGGGGCTGATCCTCGCGATTTTCATGTTTTTCATCAAGGAGCCCACGCGCGGCGCAGCGGAAGCCGTGCAGGTTTCCCAAGCGAAAGTCGACAAGCCGATCCGTCGCGTTCTGGCGGTTCCGACTTTTCTGTGGCTGGTGATGGCCGGGTTGTGCTTCAACTTCGCCACTTATGCCTGTAACTCGTTCCTGGTGCCGATGCTGCAGCGCTATTTCCTCATGCCATTGCAGGATGCGGCGGTGGCGACGGGATTGATCGTCGGCGTCACCGGGTTGATCGGCCTGACGCTGGGCGGCTGGATCGCTGACAAGATTCATCAGCGGGTGGCCAGTGGCCGACTGTTGTTCGCGGGGTTCAGTCTGATCATCTCGACCCTGTGCACGGTGTGGGCACTGCATGCCGGGCGAATCGAAATAGGGGTGTTTGTCGCGGTGTTCAGCGTCGGCTGGCTGTTTGCCTATAACTTCTACACCTGCGTGTACACAGCAATACAGGACGTGGTCGAACCGCGTCTGCGAGCGACGGCGATGGCGTTGTTCTTTGCCGGGTTGTACCTGCTGGGCGGTGGTTTGGGGCCGGTGGTGGTTGGCGGGTTGTCGGATCATTTTGCGCACACGGCGATGTTGGCCGAGGGCGCTGAGCAAATGACCGAGGCTTATAAAGCCGTTGGCTTGCATGACGCCATGTACCTGATTCCGGTGGCGCTGTTTTTGACGATGGTGTTTCTGTTTTTGGCCTCGCGATGTTTTGTCCGCGATGCCAAGCGGATGAAGGAGGGGCTGGTGGCTGTCGTCGAGCCTGATGGAGCAGTGGCGACGGCATGATCACTTTCGCGAACACGCCCGCTCCCACCATTTGAAATGCATGCCAAAGCGGGCTTGCTCGCGAAGAGGCCGACAGCATCACCCTGTTAATTGCCAGGCAAACAAAAAGGCCCGCATCGCTGCGGGCCTTCTTGCTTGACGCGGTGGAGCAGGGCGGTTTAACCCGCCACCAGCACCCGAATCGCTTCCAGACGCAAAGCAGCCTTATCCAGCATCGCCAGACCTTGCTCTCGCTGTTCACGCAAGGCAACCAGTTCGCTGTCACGCACGGTCGGGTTGACCGCTTGCAACGCGGTCAGGCGCGCCAGTTCTTCGTCGGTGTCGGCCGCCAGACGGCGGCGAGCCTCGGCCACGCGCTCGGCGTGACGCGGGGTGATCTTGTCTTCACCGGCGTTGATCCGTGGCGTCAGTTGATCGCGCTGGGCCTGGATGAATTTGTTGGCGCTGGCACGCGGCACGCTCTCCAGTTGATCGTTCAGGGTTTCGAACGACACGCGTGCCGACAGGTCGTTGCCGTTGGCGTCGAGCAGGCAGCGCAATGCGGCCGGCGGCAGGTAACGGCCCAGTTGCAGCGAGCGCGGGGCAACCACTTCGCTGACGTAGAGCAGTTCCAGCAGCACGGTGCCCGGTTTCAGCGCCTTGTTCTTGATCAGTGCGACGGCGGTGTTGCCCATCGAACCGGACAACACCAGATCCATACCGCCCTGCACCATCGGGTGTTCCCAGGTGATGAACTGCATGTCTTCACGCGACAGCGCCTGGTTGCGGTCGTAAGTGATGGTCACGCCTTCGTCGTCGCCCAGCGGGAAACTGGCGTCGAGCATCTTCTCGCTCGGCTTGAGGATCAGGGCGTTTTCCGAATGGTCTTCGCTGTCGATGCCGAACGCGTCGAACAGGGTTTCCATGTAGATCGGCAGGGCGAACTGATCGTCTTGCTCAAGGATGTCCTCGACCAACTGATCGCCTTCGCCCGAACCGCCGGAGTTGAGCTCCAGCAGACGGTCGCGACCGGTGTGCAGCTCTTCTTCCAGACGCTCGCGCTCGGTGCGGGCTTCGTCGATCAGCGCTTGCCACTCGCTGTCGTCGGCTTCTTCGAGCAGCGGCAGCAGACGTGAGCCGAACTGATGCTGCAAGGCATTGCCGGTCGGGCAGGTGTTGAGGAAGGCGTTCAGCGCTTCGTTGTACCACTGGAACAGGCGCTCTTGCGGGCTGGTTTCCAGGTACGGCACATGCAGTTCGATGATGTGCTTCTGGCCGATTCGGTCGAGACGGCCGATACGCTGCTCCAGAAGATCCGGGTGCGACGGCAGGTCGAACAGCACCAGGTGGTGAGCGAACTGGAAGTTGCGACCTTCACTGCCGATTTCCGAGCAGATCAGCACTTGCGCGCCGAATTCTTCGTCAGCGAAGTAGGCGGCAGCGCGGTCACGCTCAAGGATGTTCATGCCTTCGTGGAACACCGTGGCCGGGATGCCGGAGCGCACGCGCAAGGCGTCTTCCAGATCCATCGCGGTTTCGGCGTGGGCGCAGATCACCAGCACTTTGGTGCGCTTGAGCATTTTCAACTGATCGATCAGCCATTCGACGCGTGGGTCGAATTTCCACCAGCGTTCTTCTTCGCTGGCATCCGGCTGGGCCTGGAAGCTGACTTCCGGGTACAACTCGGCGTGATCGCCCAACGGCAGTTCCAGATATTCGTCCGGGCACGGTAGCGGGTACGGGTGCAGTTTGCGCTCCGGGAAACCTTGCACGGCGGCGCGGGTGTTACGGAACAGCACGCGGCCGGTGCCGTGGCGGTCAAGCAGCTCACGCACGAGGCGAGCACTGGCTTCGGTGTCGCCATCGTTGACCGCAGTCAACAGGGCTTCGCCTTCGTTGCCGAGGAAACCGTGAATGGTCTTGTGTGCTTCAGGCGACAGACGCCCTTTGTCGAGCAGTTCCTGCACGGCTTCGGCCACCGGGCGATAGTTCTCGCTCTCGGCGCGGAACGCGGCCAGGTCATGGAAACGGTTCGGATCAAGCAGGCGCAGACGGGCGAAGTGGCTGTCCTGACCGAGTTGCTCCGGGGTGGCGGTAAGCAACAGCACGCCCGGGATCACTTCGGCCAGTTGCTCGACCAGCGAATACTCGGGGCTGGCTTTTTCTTCGTGCCAGACCAGGTGGTGCGCTTCGTCGACCACCAGCAGATCCCAACCGGCGGCGAACAAGGCGTCCTGCGCCTTTTCGTCGTCGACCAGCCATTCCAGCGCGACCAGCGCCAGTTGGGTGTCTTCGAACGGGTTGGTCGCATCGCTTTCGATGAAACGTTCTTCGTCGAACAGTGCAACCTGCAGGTTGAAGCGGCGGCGCATCTCCACCAGCCACTGGTGCTGGAGGTTTTCCGGCACCAGAATCAGCACGCGGTTGGCACGGCCCGAGAGCAGTTGGCGGTGGATCACCAGACCGGCTTCGATGGTTTTACCCAGACCCACTTCGTCCGCCAGCAAAACCCGCGGCGCGATACGGTCGGCGACTTCACGGGCAATGTGCAACTGGTGCGCGATCGGCTGCGCACGCACGCCGCCCAGGCCCCAGAGCGAAGATTGCAACTGGCGGCTGGTGTGTTCGAGGGTGTTGTAGCGCAGGGAGAACCAGGCCAGCGGGTCGATCTGCCCGGCAAACAGACGGTCGCTGGCCAGACGGAACTGAATGAAGTTCGACAACTGGGTTTCCGGCAGCGTTACCGCTTCGTTCTGCGCGTTGAGGCCGTGATAGACCATCAGCCCATCGACATCGTCGACTTGCTGCACGGTCATCTTCCAGCCTTCGAAGTGGGTAATGCTGTCACCCGGCGAGAACCGCACACGGGTAAGGGGCGCATTCCGTAGCGCGTACTGGCGGGTTTCGCCAGTGGCCGGGTAAAGCACGGTCAACAAGCGGCCGTCCTGTGCCAGAACGGTGCCTAAACCAAGCTCTGCTTCGCTGTCACTGATCCAGCGTTGCCCCGGTTGATACTGCTGCGCCATGCTGCCTGACTCCCACCTTGAAAAAGCGGGCTATCTTAACGGAATGAGGCCCCGAGGCCAAAGGATAAGGAGCCGCGCCCAGCTTTTATATGTTCAGGGAAGATTAGGCCATGCGTCGGTTTCAGGAAGTGGCAGGGCACCTGTGAGTGCCAATCCGGTCACAAGTTTGCGACCGACGGCTCAAGCCGTGATCGCTCAAGCCGATAGCCTGCTGACAGGAGACCCTCTATATGCTGCCACCGATGCTCCCCCTGAGCGCTGTGCCGATCACTTCCCAGCAGGACCCGATCCGCCAGCGCCCGGACATTCCACCGGTGGTGCCGGTGCAGGAAAGCTCCAGCGAAAGCACGATCGACCTGCAAAAGCGCGACCCGGAAGAGGCCGCGCTGCAATTGCGCGAGGAACAGCGCCGTCAGCAGGAGCGCGAGCGTCGCCGCCGCGAAGCGGATGAAGACCCCGAAGAACATCTCGCCGTGCCAGGCACAGAACTCAATGCCGACAACACCGTGCCGGTGGTGCCGCTGATGGAAGATCAACCGCGTCAGGGCATGTGGGTTGATATCGAGATCTGATGGCTGGTCAGCGCTGACGTCAGGCGGCATTATTGACGCAGTCCTGCCGGTGATCTGGCAGTTGTGTTTTCTTCAAGCGATGCATCGAACGCCATGAGCCAAGACGACAAACTGATCGACCTCAGTACCGAACGCGCCAAACGCGTGCATGACCTCAACGAGAAGCGTCTGAATGAAGTGCGCAATGCCTTCGAACAGGCCATGCCGTTGGGAAAAGCCAGGAAAAAGTCGAAAAACAAACCGAAAAAGCGTTGATCTCCCCCTGCATCCTTTGATGCAGGTCAGTTATTTTCCCGCCTTTACTCCCCTTCTTCATTGGCATTGACCCCGGTCAATTTCTGCGCCTGCCTGATTGGTTAACTTAGCTCCATCGCAGCAGAGCAGGGGCCAGGAGGCCAGTCATGTTTTTCGATAACGTGGTGTTTGCCGGAGTCCTCACAGTGGGCCTCATGGTTCTGTTTTTTGCAGGGTTTGGATTTTTTATCTGGAAGGATGCGAACAAGCGCAAGAAGTAGGTTCTTCTGGATTGACGAGCACGCAAGGCATTTTGGGCAACTTCGGTTGCCCTTTTTTTTTATGTGCCTGGCGGCCTGTGGACCCACCCCGGTGTATGCGGTTTGAAATGTGTGCGGGCTGGCTCGCGAAGAGGCCCGTCCAATCGCACAATCTCTGCCCGTGTGACCTTTTTCCCGAGATGAACAAAAAAGGCGCGATCCTTTCGAATCGCGCCTTTTTCATTTTTCGCTGCCTATCAGCTACCCAGCACCATGGACGCCAGCCAGAACAATCCGGCCGACAGTGCCACGGTTGCCGGCAGGGTCAGCACCCATGCCAGCAGGATGGTTTTCACCGTCCCGCCTTGCAGGCCGCTTTTGTTGGCGACCATGGTGCCGGCCACGCCCGAGGACAGAACGTGGGTGGTGGACACCGGCAGGCTGAAGATGTTGGCCAGGCCAATCATGCATGCGGCGGTGATCTGGGCTGACATGCCCTGTGCATAGGTCATGCCTTGCTTGCCGATCTTCTCGCCGATGGTCTTTACCACGCGCTTCCAGCCGACCATGGTACCCAGACCCAAGGCCATGGCGACCGCCAGAATGACCCAGAACGGGGCGTATTCGGTGGTGGTGGTCAGGTCTTTACGCAGTTTGTCCAGATCAGCTTTTTCGCGAGCCTGAAGGCCCGGCAGCTTGGCGACTTTCTTCGCAGTGTCGTCCAGGCAGAGCAGGTAGCGACGCACTTCGATGCGGCTGTCGGCCGGCAGCGAATGGTAGTCCGCTACACCCTTGAGGGTGTGGAGCAGGGCGGAGATGGTCGGTTCGGTCTGCTGCGGGTTGCAGCGGAATTTCTCCGGCAGGTCGCCTTCGACGCTTTTACCCAGGGCCAGGAACTCGCCGAGGGTTTCGGCGTTGCGCTGGTAAAACTGGCTCAGGTGCAGGGTGGCGTCGCGGGTACGTTCGATCTGGTAAGTGGTGCTGTTCAGGTCGAGTACGAACTGAGCAGGCACGATACCGATCAGGACCAGCATGATCAGGCCGATGCCTTTCTGACCATCGTTGGAGCCGTGCACGAAGCTCATGGCCATGGCTGACATCACCAGTACCAGGCGATTCCAGAATGGCGGGTGCTTCTTGTCGTCGATCTTGCGGCGTTGTTCCGGTGTCTTGTGCATCTTCGACAGCGGGCGCCACCATTTCAGGCCAACCAGCACCAGGCCTGCAACCAGGAAACCGGCCATTGGCGAGAACACCAGCGAGGCGCCGATATCGATCGCTTTCTGCCAGTTAACCCCGTCGGCCAACGGAATATCGTTGATCAGGGCATTGGCCAGACCGACACCGAGAATCGAACCGATCAAGGTGTGGGAACTGGAGGCGGGGATACCGAAGTACCAGGTGCCAAGGTTCCAGGCGATGGCCGCGGCGAGCAACGAGAACACCATTGCCAGGCCATGGCCCGTGTTCACGTTGATCAGCAGTTCAACCGGCAGCAAGTGAACAATGGCATACGCCACGCCAACGCCGCCCAGCAGCACGCCGAGGAAATTGAACACACCGGAAAAGAACACCGCCAGATGAGGCGGCATGGCTTTGGTGTAGATAACAGTGGCTACCGCGTTAGCGGTGTCATGAAATCCATTGATGAACTCGAAGGCGAGGACAAACGTCAGGGCGAGCAAGAGGCTCACAAGCACCCAAGCATCCAGTCCGCTGAATAAATCGATCATGAAGGTTTTCTGACCCGGTCGTAAGGGGGCGCGATTATGCCAGAAAAGTCTCGAAATCGATGCCCTACCTGCTCATTGGTAACATTCTTCTTCTATTTAATTTGTTGCAGGGCGTTAAAACCCAGTGTTATGGAGGGTTTTTCAAGTCATTGATTTTATTGGTGAATATTGCTGATGGTGAGCATTTTTCAGGCAGTGTCGCAGGCTCAAACGCTTGTCTGAAATATCTCTGAAACCTGTCTGAAGCATGCCATTGGTCTGTAGGGCGGTGCATAGCCGCCGCTGCCCGCGGATAGCGGGCGGGCAAGGCATCGTCGATACACCGCGCTTGTAGCCGGTGCGCACGCGACCTTCGAAATAATCAAAACCCGTGGCTCATGGCTCTTCGGCTTTGAGTTCCTTTTCGATCTTTTCAATCTCTTGTTTGAAGACCTGATCCTGAACGGTGGCGCGCTTACGCCAAGGCTTGCGCTCCGGTTCGGGCTGAGCGGCGTAGGTGGTGACTTCCCCGCCGTAAACTTCCTTGTAACGTTGTTCCTGGCGCTCAAGTTCCGCGCGCAGTTCGTCTTTCGTCACAGTGCTACCTGTTTGAGTTGAGATAAATATCTGGTGAAACGCACTGCAACGAATCAATTGAACAGACCCGTCGAGCGCGCAACGCCTGAACAGGCATTGGTGGCATCGGCAGGGCGATCAAGACTTCCGTGTTACAGGCGGCTACGGCACCAGATTAAAACTGACGCAGCATCAGTTTCCTGTTTCAGCGAGCGCTGGCGTTGCATGAATAATGAGCGTCAAGCGCTGGCTGGGGCTGACGACGATGGATATCGCGAAAGCCAGTGGCGACCTTGCTGATTAAAAAATCGCGGCCTCACTGGGGTGCATTATAGCGGCCGATTCAGGAATGACTATCTTTGCCAAGTTAAAAACGGTTCTGGATGTGTGATTGTTTTGTTACTCGCAACTTTTGTCGCTAGTTGAAGTGCAGGTAAATCGTTATTTGCCACGCGTTCTGTTTTTGGCGCCATTTACTCGATCAACTAAGGGGGCGATTGAGTGTGTCAGCGAAGTTGGGCGAGCGGATCAAGCGGTGATGCGGGCCAGCGGGTTTGTTGCGATTATCGGTCGGCGGTTCGATAATCGCCCGATCTTGAGGGGCGTTGCTTGTGTATTGGCCCGCGAGCCGTTTGTATAGCCACTGATCCGAGCCGGATAAAGGACCTGAAATGAACGATCAAATGCGCAACTCCTTCACCTCCGTGGCGCCGCCGATCGTCGCCTCGCCGGCCAAGCGGATCCAGGCGTTGACGGGCGATCCGGATTTCATGACCTCGCTGGCCCGTGGCTTGGCCGTGGTGCAGGCGTTTCAGGAGCGCAAGCGGCACCTGACCATCGCTCAGATCAGCCACCGCACGGAAATTCCCCGCGCTGCCGTGCGCCGTTGCCTGCACACCTTGATCAAGCTTGGCTACGCCACCACCGATGGCCGTACCTACTCGTTGCTGCCGAAAGTGCTGACCCTGGGCCACGCTTATCTGTCCTCGACGCCGCTCGCCGTCTCGGCTCAGCCTTACCTCGACCGTATGAGCGAGCAACTGCACGAAGCCTGCAACATGGCCACGCTGGAGGGCGACGACATTCTCTACATCGCCCGTTCGGCGACGACTCAACGGCTGATTTCGGTGGATTTGTCAGTGGGCGGGCGCCTGCCGGCCTATTGCACTTCAATGGGCCGCATTCTGCTGGCCGCGCTGGACGACACGACCTTGGGTGAATACCTGGACCACGCCGAACTGGTGGCCAAGACCAGCCGCACGATTCACACGCCCCAGGCGTTGCTCGAATGCCTGCAAGAAGTGCGGCAGCAGGGCTGGTGCATCGTCGACCAGGAACTGGAGCAAGGGCTGCGTTCGATTGCGGTGCCGGTCTACGACGCATCAGGCCAAGTGGTGGCGGCGCTCAACGTCAGTACCCACGCCGGCCGCGTCAGCCGCAGCGAGCTGGAACAGCGCTTCCTGCCAGGCCTGCTCAGTGCCAGTCGCGACCTCAGTGCGCAGTTGTTCGCCTGATGAAGCTGTTCGATAAACGCACAGTGTTGCGTTTATCGAATTGACGCTAAAACCCTCGGATCATTAATGTCGCGGCAGCGTCATCCGGCGTTGACGTCAATGGCCTCGCCGGACTGCCGACTCCCATAATAATGACAAGAGGCAACTCTCCATGTGCACGTTCCCCGACTGTCACAGCTTCAGCCCGTATTGCCGGGTTCACCGCAACGCCTGATTCACACCTTCTATTCTTGTGACCGTGCCGCTCTGTGGCCGGCCGCCGTTCGACTGCGTTTTTTGCGTGGAATAAAAATAATGAACCAGCCTCAGTCCGCTGTAGGTCAATGCCTCGACGTGCAGACCTTCATCAATGCCCAACCGATCTCGCGCTATCAATGGCGGGTGGTGATCCTGTGTTTTCTGATTGTGTTCCTCGATGGTCTCGACACCGCCGCGATGGGCTTCATTGCCCCGGCGTTGTCCCAGGACTGGGGCATCGATCGCGCCAGCCTCGGCCCGGTGATGAGCGCTGCGTTGATCGGCATGGTGTTTGGCGCCCTCGGTTCCGGCCCGCTGGCTGACCGTTTTGGGCGAAAAGTCGTACTGGTGGGCGCGGTCCTGCTGTTCGGTGCATTCAGCCTCGCGTCGGCGTACAGCAGTAATCTCGATCAACTGCTGGTGCTGCGCTTCTTGACCGGCCTGGGTCTTGGCGCCGGGATGCCCAACGCCACCACGCTGCTCTCGGAATACACCCCGGAGCGCAAGAAGTCGCTGCTGGTGACCAGCATGTTCTGCGGCTTCAACCTGGGTATGGCTGGCGGTGGATTCATTTCGGCAAAACTGATTCCAGCGTTCGGCTGGCACAGCCTGTTGCTGATCGGCGGGATTCTGCCGCTGATCCTCGCTGTCGTATTGCTGTTCTGGCTGCCGGAGTCGGCGCGCTATCTGGTGGTGCGTAACCGTGGCTCCGACAAGGTGCGCAAGACCTTGGCACCGATTGATCCTGTCGTCGTCGCCCAGGCCTCAAGCTTCAGCGTGCCGGAACAGAAAACCGTCAAGGCCCGCAACGTGTTCGCGGTGATTTTCTCTGGCACCTACAGCGCCGGCACGCTGCTGCTGTGGCTGACCTACTTCATGGGTCTGGTCATCGTTTACCTGCTGACCAGTTGGTTGCCGACGCTGATGCGTGACAGTGGCGCGAGCATGGAGCAGGCGGCGTTCATTGGCGCGTTGTTCCAGTTCGGCGGCGTGTTGAGCGCGGTCGCTGTGGGATGGGCGATGGATCGGTTCAATCCGCACAAGGTCATCGGCACGTTCTACCTGTTGGCCGGCGTGTTTGCCTACGCGGTAGGGCAGAGCCTGGGCAACATCACATTGCTGGCGACGCTGGTGCTGGTGGCGGGGATGTGCGTGAACGGTGCGCAATCGGCGATGCCTTCGCTGGCGGCGCGGTTTTATCCGACGCAAGGGCGGGCGACCGGGGTGTCGTGGATGCTGGGGATTGGTCGTTTTGGCGCGATTCTCGGGGCCTGGATGGGCGCGACGCTGTTGGGCCTGGGCTGGAACTTTGAGCAGGTTTTGACGGCGTTGGTGATTCCGGCGGCGTTGGCGACGGCGGCAGTGCTGATCAAAGGGATGGTCAGTCACGCGGATGCGACGTGAGTTTAAAGGGTAAGAATATTTGTTGGATGTTCTGGCCTCTTCGCGAGCAAGCCCGTTCCCACATTGGAATGCATTTCAACCTGTGGGAGCGGGCTTGCTCCGAGCGGCGTTTCGGCGAAGCTTTTGCGGCCGATTGTTAGGGTGATAACAATCTGTTCGATAAACGAACACTCAGTCGATTATCGGATTGTTTGGCGATTTTCCCAGGCTTAATCTGCAGTGACTCCGGCGCTGAACCTCGCGCCTTTTTATCACTGGCGATTCAATACAAAAACGGGAGCCCGCTCCATGGCTGAGATCCTTTCGCTGCACGACGCGGTGAAGCAATTCGTCAACGACGGCGACACGGTCGCGCTCGAAGGCTTCACCCACCTGATCCCTACGGCAGCGGGTCATGAAATCATTCGTCAGGGCAAGAAAGATCTGACGCTGGTGCGGATGACGCCTGACCTGATCTACGACCAACTGATCGGCGCCGGTTGTGCACGCAAGCTGATTTTCTCCTGGGGCGGTAATCCCGGTGTGGGTTCGCTGCACCGTCTGCGTGACGCGGTCGAGAAACAGTGGCCGCACCCACTGGAAATCGAAGAACACAGCCATGCCGACCTGGCCAATGCTTACGTGGCTGGCGCCTCCGGCCTGCCGTTCGCGGTGCTGCGGGCTTACGCCGGTTCCGACCTGCCGAAGGTCAATCCACTGATCAAGTCCGTCACTTGCCCGTTTACCGGTGAGGTGCTGGCAGCCGTGCCTTCGGTACGGCCGGACGTGACCGTGATCCACGCGCAGAAAGCCGATCGCCAAGGCAACGTTCTGTTGTGGGGCATTCTCGGTGTGCAGAAAGAAGCGGCACTGGCGGCCAAACGCTGCATCGTCACCGTGGAAGAAATCGTCGACGACCTCAAGGCTCCGATGAACGCCTGTGTCCTGCCGACCTGGGCTCTGAGCGCGGTTTGCCACGTACCGGGCGGTGCGCATCCGTCCTACGCCCACGGTTACACCGAGCGTGACAATCGTTTCTATCAGGCGTGGGATCCGATCGCCCGTGACCGTGGGACGTTTACCGCATGGATCAACGAATACATCCATGGCTGCGCTGACTTCAGCGAGTTCCAGGCCAAGTTGGCCGCTGCTTCGGAGGCCAAATAATGACGTACTCCACCAACGAAATGATGACCGTCGCGGCGGCCCGTCGCTTGAAGAACGGTTCGGTGTGCTTCGTCGGCATCGGCCTGCCGTCGAAAGCGGCAAACCTGGCGCGCCTGACGTCATCGCCGGACGTGGTGCTGATTTACGAATCGGGCCCGATTGGCGCCAAGCCCAGTGTGTTGCCGCTGTCCATCGGGGACGGTGAGTTGGCGGAAACCGCTGACACCGTCGTACCGACCGGTGAGATTTTTCGCTATTGGTTGCAGGGCGGGCGCATCGACGTCGGTTTTCTCGGCGCGGCGCAAGTGGACCGTTTCGGCAACATCAACACCACCGTGGTTGGCGATTATCACGCGCCGAAAGTGCGCTTGCCGGGTGCCGGTGGCGCGCCGGAAATTGCCGGTTCGGCGAAGAGTGTGTTGATCATCCTTAAACAGTCGGCGCGTTCGTTTGTCGACAAGCTCGACTTCATCACCTCGGTCGGTCATGGCGAGGGTGGCGATTCACGCAAGCGTCTGGGCCTGCCGGGGGCCGGGCCGGTGGGCATCATTACCGACCTGTGCATCATGGAGCCGGAAGCGGGGACTCACGAGTTCGTGGTCACCGCGCTGCATCCGGGCGTCACCCGCGAGCAAGTGGTTGCCGCCACCGGTTGGGCGATCCGGTTTGCCGACGACGTTGAAACGACTGCGGCACCGACTGACGTCGAACTGACCGCGCTGCGTGATCTCGAAGCGCGCACCGCCGCCGCCCATGGCCAGGCACCGGGAGAAGCATGATGCGTGATGTGTATATCTGCGATGCGATTCGTACGCCCATCGGCCGTTTCGGCGGTGGTCTGTCTGCCGTGCGTGCCGATGATCTCGCCGCCGTGCCGATCAAGGCGCTGATGGAGCGCAATCCGTCTGTGGACTGGAGCGCGATCGACGAGGTATTCCTCGGCTGCGCCAACCAGGCCGGCGAAGACAACCGTAACGTCGCACGTATGGCGCTGCTGCTGGCTGGCTTGCCGGAAACCGTTCCGGGCGTAACGCTCAATCGTCTCTGCGCTTCGGGCATGGATGCGATTGGTACGGCGTTCCGCGCCATCGCCAGCGGCGAGATGGAGTTGGCGATTGCCGGCGGCGTCGAGTCGATGTCCCGCGCGCCGTTCGTGATGGGCAAGGCTGACGCGGCGTTCTCGCGCAACATGAAACTGGAAGACACCACGATTGGCTGGCGTTTCATCAATCCTTTGATGAAAGCTCAGTACGGCGTCGATGCGATGCCGCAGACCGCTGATAACGTTGCCGACGACTATAAAGTGTCGCGTGCGGATCAGGACGCTTTCGCCCTGCGCAGCCAGCAACGGACTGCCGCCGCGCAGGCCGCCGGCTACTTCGCTGAAGAGATCGTCGAAGTGCGGATCGCCCACAAGAAGGGCGAAACCGTGGTCAGTCAGGATGAACACCCGCGTGCGGACACGACACTTGAAGCGTTGGCCAAACTCAAACCGGTCAACGGCGTGGACAAAACCGTCACCGCCGGCAATGCCTCGGGCGT
Organism: Pseudomonas sp. NPDC087614; assembly: GCF_044743485.1. Lineage (NCBI taxonomy): Bacteria > Pseudomonadati > Pseudomonadota > Gammaproteobacteria > Pseudomonadales > Pseudomonadaceae > Pseudomonas > Pseudomonas sp. NPDC087614. The sequence goes on from NZ_JBIUWN010000002.1 coordinate 18,705, forward strand.
TAACGATGGCGCCGCGGCGTTGATTCTGGCCTCGGCTCACGCCGTGAAAAAACATGGCCTGACTGCCCGCGCCAAAGTGCTGGGCATGGCCAGTGCCGGTGTCGCCCCTCGGGTGATGGGCATCGGCCCGGTGCCAGCGGTGCGCAAACTGATCGAACGGCTCGGCGTGGCGGTCAGCGATTTCGACGTGATTGAGCTCAACGAAGCGTTCGCCAGCCAAGGCTTGGCGGTGCTGCGTGAACTGGGGCTGGCGGATGACGCCGCAAAGGTCAACCCCAACGGCGGCGCGATTGCCCTGGGGCACCCGTTGGGCATGAGCGGTGCGCGGCTGGTGCTGACTGCGTTGCATCACTTGGAAAAGACCGGTGGCAAGAAAGGTCTGGCGACCATGTGCGTCGGTGTCGGCCAAGGCCTGGCCCTGGCCATCGAGCGCGTCTGACGCGCAGCGGCAAGAAAAAGAACTGAGGAAAGCGAAATGACTGACAAGCCTGGTTACCGTCGCCCGCAGGAAGGCACCCAGCCTGAGTACCTGCACCCGACCTACCAATCCACCAATTTGCGCTCGCCGTCGAAGCCTTTGGTGTATCTGCCACATTCGTTGTCGGAGATCACCGGGCCGACCATCGGTGCCGAGCGCGTGGCTGAAACCGACAACGATCTGACTGCGCAGCACAGCGGCGAACCGCAGGGCGAGCGCATCATCATCCACGGCCGTGTCCTGGATGAAAACGGTCTGCCGGTGCCGGGGATTCTGGTGGAGATCTGGCAGGCCAACGCGGCCGGTCGCTACAACCACCCGCGCGACCTGCACGACGCACCGCTGGACCCGAATTTCACCGGCACCGGCCGCACCGTGACTGACGCCGACGGCTGGTACCAGTTCCAGACCATCAAGCCCGGCGCCTATCCGTGGGGCAACCACCACAATGCCTGGCGCCCGGCGCACATCCACTTTTCGCTGTTCGGGCCGAGCATCCTCACCCGGCTGGTGACGCAGATGTATTTCCCCGGCGATCCGCTGCTGGCCTACGACCCGATCTACAACTGTGTACCGGACACGTCGGCCAAGGAGCGTCTGATCGCTGCTTTCGATCTGGAAAAAACTGTTCCTTCCTATGCTCTCGGTTACCGCTGGGACATCGTGCTGCGCGGCCGTGAAGCCACGCCGATGGAGAAATAAGATGACCCTGACTGCAACCACGTCCCACACCGTCGGGCCGTATTACCACATCGGCCTGACCTGGCTGAACCGCGAGAACCTGGCCGTCGAACAAACCCTCGGCGAGCGCGTGGCGATCACCGGGCAAGTCGTCGATGGCAACGGCGACATCGTCAACGACGCCATGCTCGAAGTCTGGCAAGCCAATGCGGCCGGCAAATACGACCATCCGGAAGACGAACAGGACAAACCGCTGGACCCGCACTTCGAAGGTTTCGGCCGCGTACCGGTGGATGCCGAAGGACGCTTTCGTTTCACCACGATCAAACCGGGCACGGTCGAGGGTTTGAAGGGCTCGACCCAGGCGCCGCATCTGGTGGTGTTGGTGTTTGCTCGCGGGTTGGTCAAGCACTTGCTGACGCGGATTTACTTCGAGGGCGACCCGGCGAACGTGAATGATCCACTGCTCGAATGCGTACCGGCCGAGCGCCGTGGGACATTGCTGGCCAAGCCGGATGCGGCGGGTGTCTATCAGTGGAATGTGGTTCTGCAAGGCACTGACGCCGAAACGGTGTTCTTCGATTATTGAAGAACGCCTCCCCGCTGATCGTCCCCGCGCTCTGCGGGGGACGGATATCTCTGTGGAACGGGAGTGTTGCAAAGTATGTCTAGACTCTCACTGTCCCTATTGAATGAAAAACAATGACAACCATCACTTCCCATTACACCGGCGAAGAGCGCAGCAAGCGTATCTTCGCCATCGTCGGTGCCTCGTCCGGCAACCTTGTCGAATGGTTCGACTTCTACGTCTACGCCTTTTGCGCGATCTATTTCGCCCCGGCGTTTTTCCCCTCCGACAACCCCACGGTGCAGTTGGTCAACACCGCGGGCGTGTTCGCCGCCGGGTTTCTGATGCGACCGATTGGTGGCTGGATCTTCGGTCGCCTGGCGGACAAGAAGGGCCGCAAGGCCTCGATGATGATCTCGGTACTGATGATGTGCTTCGGCTCGTTGCTCATCGCCTGTCTGCCGACCTATAACACCATCGGCGTATGGGCGCCGTTGCTGCTGTTGTTCGCGCGGTTGCTGCAAGGGCTGTCGGTGGGCGGCGAGTACGGCACCACGGCGACGTACATGAGCGAAGTGGCGCTCAAGGGGCAGCGCGGGTTTTTCGCCTCGTTCCAGTATGTGACGTTGATTGGCGGGCAATTGCTGGCGGTGTCGCTGGTGGTGATCCTGCAACAGTTCCTGACGGAAGAAGACCTGCGTGCTTACGGCTGGCGGATTCCGTTTGTGGTCGGCGCGGCGGCGGCGGTGATTTCCTTGCTGCTGCGACGTTCGCTGAAAGAAACCAGCAGCAAGCAAATGCGTGAAAACAAGGACGCCGGCAGCATCACCGCGTTGTTCCGTGACCACAAAGCGGCGTTCATTACTGTGCTGGGTTACACCGCGGGTGGTTCGCTGATTTTCTACACGTTCACCACTTACATGCAGAAGTACCTGGTGAACACTGCTGGCATGCATGCCAAGACCGCCAGCTACATCATGACCGGCGCACTGTTCCTGTATATGTGCATGCAGCCGCTGTTCGGCATGCTCGCCGACAAGATTGGCCGACGTCATTCGATGCTCTGGTTCGGCGCGCTCGGCACGCTGTTGACCGTGCCGATTCTGCTGACGCTCAAAAGCGTCAGCAGCCCGTTCCTGGCCTTTGTGCTGATCACGCTGGCACTGGCCGTCGTGAGTTTCTACACCTCGATCAGCGGTCTGGTGAAAGCCGAAATGTTCCCGCCCGAGGTGCGCGCCCTTGGCGTTGGCCTGGCGTATGCGGTGGCGAACGCGATCTTCGGCGGTTCGGCGGAATTCGTCGCTTTGAGCCTGAAAGCCGGCGGCATGGAAAACGCCTTCTACTGGTACGTTACGCTGATGATGGCGGTGGCCTTCCTGTTCAGCCTGCGCTTGCCGAAACAGGCGAAATATTTGCACCACGACCTCTAACCCGAAACGCGCGGGCCAATGTGGCCCGCGCCAGCAAGGACTTCTATGACTCAGCGACCGGGCAATCAATTGTTCGATGCCTATTTCACTGCCCGCGATATGCGCGACGTGTTCTGCGATCAGGGCCGGGTGCAGGCGATGCTCGACTTCGAAGCGGCGTTGGTCCGGGCCGAAGCGCGTGTGGGGTTGATTCCGACGAGCGCTGTTTCACCCATTGAAAACGCCTGCAACGCCGGGCTCTATGACTTCGCCGCGTTGGGCGAGGCGATTGCCACGGCGGGCAATTCGGCGATTCCATTGGTCAAGGCGTTGGGCAAGCAGATCGCCGCAACGGATGTCGAGGCCGAGCGTTATGTGCATTTGGGCGCCACCAGTCAGGACGTAATGGATTGCGGGTTGGTACTGCAATTGCGTCAGGCGTTGGCGTTGATCGAACGTGATCTGGCACAACTGGCGAGCTCGTTGGCGGTCCAGGCACAACGCCACGCCGCAACACCGCTGGCCGGGCGCACCTGGTTGCAGCACGCGACACCGGTGACCCTCGGCATGAAGATCGCTGGATGGCTGGGCGCCGTCACGCGCAGTCGTCAACGTCTGCGCGAACTCAAGCCACGTTTGCTGGTGCTGCAATTCGGCGGCGCGTCGGGGACACTCGCGGCGCTCGGTGAACAGGCCTTGCCGATTGCCCAAGCCTTGGCCCAAGAGCTGCAACTGACCATGCCGGAGCAACCGTGGCACACCCAGCGCGATCGCGTGGTCGAGTTTGGCGCGGCACTGGGATTGATCGCCGGCAGCCTCGGCAAGCTCGGGCGCGACATCAGCCTGTTGATGCAGACCGAAGTGGCGGAAGTTTTCGAACCCTCGGCGCCGGGGAAGGGCGGTTCTTCGACCATGCCGCACAAGCGCAACCCGGTTGGGGCTGCGGTGCTGATCGGCGCGGCGACGCGGGTGCCGGGCCTGGTCTCGACATTGTTCAGTGCCATGCCTCAGGAACACGAGCGTAGCCTCGGTCTGTGGCATGCCGAATGGGAAACCCTGCCCGAGATTTGCTGCCTCGTTTCGGGATCACTGCAACAGGCGCGATTGCTCGCTGACGGCCTGGAAGTGGACGCTGCCCGTATGGCCCGTAACCTCGAATTGACTCAAGGGCTGGTGCTGGCCGAAGCGGTCAGTATCGTCCTCGCGCAACGGGTCGGTCGCGACACCGCGCATCACTTGCTCGAACGATGCTGCAAACGTGCGGTGGCCGAGCAACGGCATCTGCGTGCCGTGCTCGGTGACGAGCCAGAAATCACCGCCCAACTGAGCAATGCTGAACTGGATCACTTACTCAACCCCGCCCACTACCTCGGACAGGCACACGTCTGGGTCGAACGGGCGGTGGCCGAACACAACGCTTTGACTGTCTGAAGGAGACGGCTGTGGCTTTCGTTCAACTCGCCGATGGCGAACTGCACTACACCATTGAAGGCCCGGTCGATGCGCCGGTGCTGGTGCTGTCCAACTCCCTGGGTACCGACCTGCACATGTGGGATGCGCAAATGCCGGCGTTCACCGAGCATTTTCGTGTGTTGCGGTTCGACACCCGTGGCCACGGCCAATCGCTGGTGACGCCGGGGCCGTACAGCATCGAGCAATTGGGCCGCGACGTGCTGGCGCTGCTGGATGCGCTGCACATTGAGCGCGCGCATTTCTGCGGTCTGTCGATGGGCGGCTTGATCGGCCAGTGGCTGGGGATCAACGCCGGGCACCGTTTGCACACGCTGATCGTGTGCAACACCGCTGCGAAAATCGGCGAGCCAGCGGTGTGGAACCCGCGCATCGAAACCGTATTGCGTGACGGCGCGGCAGCGATGGTCTCCCTGCGTGATGCCTCGATTGCCCGTTGGTTTACCCCGGATTTTTCCGCGGCCCAGCCGGCAGCGGCCCAGCAGATTACCGACATGCTCGCGGCCACTTCACCTGAAGGCTACGCGGCCAATTGTGCGGCGGTACGTGATGCCGATTTTCGTGATCAGATCGCCTCGATCACTGTGCCGTTGCTGGTGATCGCCGGCACTGAAGATGCTGTCACGCCGCCGTCTGGCGGGCGTTTCATTCAGGAGCATGTACGCGGGGCCGAGTACGCCGAGTTCTACGCGGCGCATTTGTCCAACGTACAGGCCGGTGCGGATTTCAGTGATCGCGTGTTGGCTTTTTTGCAGGCTAACTGAGGACGTTTTTGTGGACGAGAAACAACGTTACGACGAAGGCATGCAAGTGCGCCGTGCGGTGCTGGGTGATGCTCACGTTGATCGCAGCCTGACCACGCTGACCGAGTTCAACTCGGAGTTCCAGGAGATGATCACTCGCCACGCTTGGGGTGATATCTGGACGCGTCCGGGGTTGCCTCGCCATACCCGCAGCCTGATCACCATCGCCATGTTGATCGGCATGAACCGCGAAGGTGAGCTCAAACTGCACCTTCGGGCCGCAGCCAATAACGGCGTGAGCCGTGGCGAGATCAAGGAAGTGATCATGCAGAGCGCGATTTATTGCGGGATTCCTGCGGCGAATGCCACTTTTCATCTGGCCGAATCGGTTTGGGATGAACTGGGTGTTGAATCCCGAGAGTGATCTAGCCTGCTCCCCCAGTTGAAACACGATCAACTGGGGGAGCAGGCGTGCGGTTACAGCAAGCTGATCGGATAGCTGACGATCAAACGGTTCTCGTCGAACTCGTTGTTGCTGAAGTCGCGGCGAATGGTCGAGTTGCGCCACTTGACGTTCAAATCCTTGAGCGTGCCGCTTTGTACGGTGTAACCCAGTTCCGATTCGCGTCCCCATTCCTTGCCATCGGTGGTGGTTGCGGTATGCACATTGTCGCCGCTGATGTAGCGGTTCATCAGGGTCAGGCCCGGCACGCCGAGGGCCGCGAAATTGTAGTCGTGGCGCAGTTGCCAGGAGCGTTCCTGGGCATTGTCATAACTGGCGTTGTAGCTGTCGTTGGCCAAGGTGCCGCCGCTGGTGCCGTTGACCCGCATCCACGCGCTGTCGCCGGTGAGTTTTTGCAGACCGACATAGAAGGTGTTGCCGCCGTATTTGGCTGAGAACAGACCCGACCAGGTCTTGTTGTCCAGATCGCCAGCGCGGGCGCTGCCGTCGTCCTTGCCGTAGAAAAAACCGAGGTTGGCGCCCAGGGTCCAGTCGCCCAGCGGCTGGCTGTGGATCAGGTTGAAGTATTGCTGGCTGTAGATGTCCTTGAGTTCGGCATTCCACACACCGATCTGTGTGCGTTTTTCATTGAATACATATTCGCCGCCCTGAAAGTTGAAGCGATCGGAGGTGAACGCCGCTTTGCCGGACATCGACATGTCGTTCATGCTGCTGTCGTCGCGCGGGCTGTTGGCGCGGAACTGGCCGCCGTAGAGTGTCAGGCCATCGATTTCCTTCGAGGTGATCTGGCCACCTCGAAAGGTTTGCGGCAGCGAGCGACCATCGTCCGAACGCAGGATGGGCAGCACCGGCATCCACTCGCCGACTTTCACTTCTGTCTGGGAAAACTTCGCTTTGAACGCCACGTTGGTGCGCCCGAATTTGTCCGCCGGGCGGCCGTCATTATCCAGCGGCAATAACTGCGTACCCCCCGTGCCTTTACCGCCATCGAGCTTCACCGAATACAGGCCCAGCACGTCCATGCCGAAACCGACGGTGCCTTGAGTGAAGCCGGACCTGGCGTCGAGGATGAAGCTTTGTGTCCACTCTTCAGCCTTGCCCTGAGCCTTGGTCGGGTTGGTGAAGTTACGGTTGATGTAGAAGTTGCGCAGGTTCAGGTTGACCTTCGCGCCTTCAACAAATCCGGCTTCTTCAGCCGTGGCGGGCAGTGCGGCGCCGGCCAGGGCCAGGGCGATCAAACCGGGGAATACGTAAGGCGCAGGGGAGGCTGTCATGGATTGGGTCTCTCTGGTTTTTATAGTCGAGCGGGTGCGCTGCCGCCGCTTTCAGGGGGCAGACATGGAATGCAATGGGGAGATCAAGCGAAGGCAATCAGCCAGACAGGGCAGGGCGCGGGGGCATGTTGTCGAACCTGTTGTTATTGGTTTTGTGGAGCGAATGGTGCGGGGCGCGGCAGTGGGGTTTCAATTGGGGAAAGCGGGTTTTGGGCGATTATCGAACGCAAGATTAATTGCGGCTTTGTGGTGGTTGTGCCGGCCCCACGACTTTCCTGCCGGCAACAAAAAGCCCGCCAAATGGCGGGCTCTTGTATTCACCGGATGATCAGAACAGCTTCATCTTCGGTGCTTCTTCTTTCAGCGGTTCGTTCTGCGCGGTTTGCGCATTCCAGCCACCGCCCAGGGCCTTGTACAGGTTGACCGCACTGGTCAGCTGCGCGAGGCGGTCGGTGATCAGCGACTGTTGCGCGCTGAACAACTGACGCTGGGCATCGAGGAAGGTCAGGTTGCTGTCGACGCCGATGCGATAACGACGTTCGGCCAGGCGGTAGTAATCCTGGTTGGCCTGTACAAAGTCACGCTGCGCTTGCAACTGATCGGTGTAGGTCTGGCGGGCGGCCAGGCCGTCGGCGACTTCCTGGAAGCCGGTTTGAATCGCCTTCTCGTAGTTCGCCACGCCGATGTCCTTCTGGATCTTGGCGTAGTCGAGGCTGGCGCGCAGGCTGCCGGCGTTGAAGATCGGCAGGTTGATCTGCGGCTGGAACAGCCACGTACCCGAACCGCCCTTGAACAGGCCGGACAGATCCGGGCTCAGGCTGCCCGCGTTGGCGGTCAGGCTGATGCTCGGGAAGAACGCTGCACGCGCTGCGCCGATGTTAGCGTTGGCGGCCTTCAGGTTGTACTCGGCTTGCATGATGTCCGGACGACGTTGCAGCAGATCCGAAGGCAGACCGGGCGGTACGTCGCTGAGCAGGTCGTCGGCCAGCGGTTTGGCCGCTTGCAGATTGGCCGGGATACCGGTGCCGAGCAGCAGGGTCAGGCTGTTTTCGTCCTGCGCGACCTGACGGGTATAACGCGCCAATTGGGCACGGGCATTTTCCACCGAGGTACGCGACTGAGCCAGATCCAGTGCCGAAGCGACACCGACTTCATTGCTGCGGCTGGTCAGCTTAAAGCTTTCTTCGAAGGCACCGAGGGTGTCTTGCGTCAGCTTGAGCAGTTCCTTGTCGGCCTGCCAGGTCATATACGCATTGGCGACGCTGGCGACCAGGCTGATCTGGGTGCTGCGGCGCGCTTCTTCGGTGGCGAAGTATTGTTGCAGCGCTTGTTCGCTCAGGCTGCGAACCCGACCGAACAGGTCGAGTTCGTAGGCACTGACGCCGACCGTGGCGGAGTAGGAGCTGCTGATCATCGACTCGCCGGTCTGCGACGCACGCGCCGGCAGACGCTGACGACTGCCGCTGCCATTGGCCGAAACCGCCGGGAACAGGTCGGCGCGCTGGATGCGGTACTGGGCCGCATAAGCGTCGATGTTCAGTGCCGCAACACGCAGGTCGCGGTTGTTTTCCAGCGAGACCTGGATCAGCTGTTGCAGGGCCGGGTCATGGAAAAACTGCTTCCAGCCCTGCTCGGCAGCGGCTTGCGCCGGTGCCTGGGCCGGCGAATACGCCGGGCCCTGTGGGTACTGGCCTGCGACCGGAGCCTCAGGCTGCTGATAATCAGGTATCAGCGAGCAACCGCTCAGCACGAAGGCGGCGACTGCGAGGGAGAGTAGCGACTTGCTCATTGGCCAGCCTCTTTAGGAGTTTCTTTGGCGTCATCCTTGCCGGCGTTTTTGCGCTGGCCAATGGACGACACGGTGACGAAGAACAGTGGGACCCAGAAGATCGCCAGGATCGTGGCCGTGAGCATACCGCCGATTACCACCGTACCGATGGCGTGTTGGCTACCTGAACCTGCGCCGCTGGAAATCGCCAGAGGTACCACGCCGAGGATAAACGCCAGCGAGGTCATGATGATCGGACGCAGACGCATGCGGCAAGCCTCGATGGCTGCGTCGCGCAGGCTGGCGCCCTGTTCGTGCAGCTCCTTGGCGAATTCAACAATCAGAATGGCGTTTTTCGCCGCCAGACCGATGGTCGTCAACAGGCCCACCAGGAAGTACACGTCGTTGGACAGGCCGCGCAGACTGGTCGCGAGCAGAGCACCAATGATCCCCAACGGCACCACGAGCACGACTGCGATCGGAATCGACCAGCTCTCGTAGAGTGCCGCCAGACACAGGAACACCATCAACAGCGACAACGCGAACAGTGCAGGGGCTTGCGACCCTGCCAGACGCTCTTCATAGGACAGACCGGTCCAGGAGATGCCCACGCCTTTCGGCAGTTTCGCGGCGATGGCCTCGACTTCAGCCATGGCTTCACCTGTGGAGTAACCCGGAGCCGGGGCACCAAGGATTTCCACCGCCTCTACGCCGTTATAGCGCGAGAGCTTGGGCGAGCCGTAGATCCACTCGCCCTTGGCGAATGCCGAGAACGGAACCATGCTGCCGCTGGCGTTGCGTACGTACCACTTTTTCAAGTCTTCCGGGTTCATGCGCGAATCCGGCTGACCTTGCACGTACACCTTTTTCACGCGACCGCGGTCGATGAAGTCGTTGACGTAGCTACTGCCCAAGGCAATCGACAAGGTGTTGTTGATGTCGCTGATGGTAATGCCGAGGGCACTGGCCTTCTCGTCGTCGATTTCCAGCTGGAACTGTGGCTCGTCATTCAGACCGTTCGGGCGCACCTGCGACAGCACCTTGCTCTGCGCCGCCATCCCGAGGAACTGGTTGCGTGCCTCCATCAGTTTTTCATGACCGATACCGGCGCGGTCCTGCAGGAACACGTCGAAACCGGTGGCGTTACCCAATTCCAGTACCGCTGGCGGGGCGAAGGCGAACACCATCGCATCACGGAAGGTAAAGAAGTGCTGCTGGGCGCGAGCCGCCAGTTTGAACACGCTGTTCTCGGCGTCACGTTCGTCCCATGGCTTGAGCATGATGAACGCCATACCCGAGCTCTGACCACGGCCGGCGAAGTTGAAGCCGGTCACGGTGAACACCGAGGCAACCGTGTCACCTTCACCGCCGTCCTTGGTCGGACGCAGCAGGTACTCACGCATTTCATCCACGACCACCTGAGTGCGCTGGGCACTGGAGCCGGCCGGGGTTTGCACTTGAGCGAACAGTACGCCCTGATCTTCTTCCGGCAGGAAGGACGAAGGAATACGCATGAACAGCCAGATCATGCCGATCAGAATCAGCGCGTAGGCCAGCAAGTACGGGACCTTCTGACTCAAGATGTTGCCGACGCCGCGCTCGTAGCTTTTGACGCTGCGGTCGAAGTTGCGGTTGAACCAGCCGAAGAAGCCTTTTTTCGGCGTGCCATGCTCACCATGAGGAATCGGTTTGAGCATGGTCGCGCACAGCGCCGGAGTGAAGATCAAAGCTACCAGCACCGACAGGCCCATGGCCGAAACGATGGTGATCGAGAACTGCTTGTAGATTACCCCGGTCGAACCACCGAAGAATGCCATCGGCAGCAATACCGCCGACAGTACCAGCGCGATACCGACCAGTGCGCCCTGGATCTGGCCCATGGACTTCTTGGTCGCTTCCTTCGGCGACAGGCCTTCTTCCGCCATCACCCGCTCGACGTTTTCCACCACGACGATGGCGTCGTCCACCAGCAAGCCGATGGCCAGCACCATACCGAACATGGTCAGGGTGTTGATGCTGAAACCGGCGGCGGCGAGGATGCCGAACGTACCTAGCAATACCACCGGCACGGTCATCGTGGTGATGACGGTGGCGCGAAAGTTCTGCAGGAACAGGAACATCACCAGGAATACCAGCACGATCGCTTCGACCAGGGTTTCAACCACACCCTTGATCGACTCGGTCACCACTGGAGTGGTGTCGTACGGGAATACCACTTCCATCCCTTGCGGGAAGAATGGCTTGAGGCTGTCGATGGTGGTGCGCAGGGCTTTGGCCGTGTCCAGGGCGTTGGCGCCGTTGGCCAGTTTCACTGCCAGACCGGAAGCCGGGCTGCCGTTGAACTGGGCGCTGATCGCGTAGTTTTCACCACCCAGGCCAACGTCGGCGACGTCTTTCAAGCGAACCTGCGAGCCGTCCTTGTTGACCTTGAGCAGGATTTCCTTGAACTGCTCGGCGGTTTGCAGACGGGTCTTGCCGATGATCGTCGCGTTCAGTTGCTGACCTTGCACGGCCGGCAAGCCGCCGAGCTGACCGGACGAGACCTGGACGTTCTGCGCCGCAATGGCGGTTTTCACGTCGACCGGGGTCAGGTTGAAGTTGTTCAACTTGGCCGGGTCGAGCCAGATGCGCATCGCGTACTGGGCACCGAAGACCTGGAAGTCACCGACACCGGCGGTGCGCGAGATCGGGTCTTGCATGTTCGACACGATGTAGTTGGACAGGTCGTCCTTGCTCATGCTGCCGTCACGCGAGACCACGCCGATCACCAGCAGGAAGTTTTTCACGGCCTTGGTGACGCGGATACCTTGTTGCTGCACTTCCTGCGGCAACAGCGGAGTCGCGAGGTTCAGTTTGTTCTGAACCTGCACCTGCGCGGTGTCGGAGTTGGTGCCTTGCTCGAAGGTCGCGGTGATGGTCATGCTGCCGTCGGAGTTACTTTCCGACGACACATAACGCAGGTTGTCGATACCGTTGAGCTGTTGTTCGATCACCTGAACCACGGTGTCCTGCACGGTTTGCGCCGAAGCGCCCGGGTAGGTCACGGAGATCGCAATGGCCGGTGGCGCAATGCTCGGGTACTGGTTGATCGGCAACTTGAGGATCGATAGTGCCCCGACCAGCATGATCACCAGGGCAATTACCCAGGCGAAAATCGGACGGTCGATGAAGAATTTTGACATGGGTTACTCCCCTTTGCCGCCGGCGGCTTTGTCAGCTGCCTGTGCGGGGGCCGGGTTGTTTGCGCCGACATTGGTCGCTTCGGTCGGTTTGACCTCGGCACCGGGTTTGACGAATTGCAGGCCTTCGGTGATCAGACGATCGCCGGCCTTCAGTCCGTCTTCGATCAGCCACTGGTTGCCGACGGTGCGGCTGGCCTTGAGCTGACGCAACTCGACCTTGTTGTCCGGACCAACGACCAGTGCGGTCGGTGTGCCTTTGAGGTCACGGGTCACGCCTTGCTGCGGGGCGAGGATCGCGGCGCTGTTCACACCCGCCTGCAACTGGGCGTGGACGAACATGCCAGGCAACAAGGTGTGGTCGGGGTTCGGGAAGACCGCGCGCAGGGTTACCGAACCGGTAGTCGGATCGACCGATACTTCGGAGAATTCCAGCTTACCGTCGAGCTTGTACTGGCTGCCGTCTTCCAGGGTCAGCTTGACCGCTGCAGCGTTGTCGCCGGATTTTTGCAGACGACCGCTTTCCAGCTCGCGGCGCAGTTCCAGCAATTCAACTGACGACTGGGTCACATCGACGTAGATCGGGTCGAGCTGCTGGATCGTCGCCATGGCGTCGGTCTGGCCGTTGCTGACCAGCGCACCTTCGGTCACCGAAGAGCGGCCGATACGGCCGGAGATCGGCGCATAAACCTTGGTGTAACGCACGTTGATCTGCGCGCTTTGCAGCGACGCTTCCGATTGCATGCGGTTGGCCACGGCGGTGTCGTATTCCTGGCGGCTGACGGCCTGTTCATCGACCAGTTGCTTGTATCGGTCGGAGATCGACTTGGTCGAACGCAGGTTGGCTTCGGCGCTTTTCAGGGTGGCTTCATAGACCGACGGATCGATCTGGTACAACTGCTGGCCGGCTTTAACGTCACCGCCTTCCTTGAACAGTCGCTTGAGAATGATGCCGTTGACCTGAGGGCGAACTTCAGCGATGCGGAACGCACTGGTGCGGCCCGGCAGTTCGGACGTGAGGGTGAAGGCTTGTGGTTGCAGGGTGACGACGCCGACCTGAGGAGGCGGAGCGGCTGGGGCCGCTTCTTCCTTTTTACATCCGCTGAGCAGCGATGCCAGGGCGACGGCAGTGACCAGAGCGGTAACAGCTGGCTTGAATTGCATGAAAATCCTCGGGTCAGGCGCGCGAAAAGCGCACAAGAAGTGTGGAAGTAAAAAAAACTGCCGGGTGGATAAGTAGCTTGCTAAGGAATATACTTACGTTCATGGTTGTTTGTAAACACCTTGGCGTCGTATCCACCCTGTTACAAAAAACGTCGCAAGGTTCGAAATTGTAGGCCGGGGAGTCGATCCGCGAGAGATCGCCCCCTCTTTATTCAGCGGATATTCAGCCATCCCTGAAACATCCTGTTTGAGGTTTTACTGTCATGGTCCGTCGTACCAAAGAGGAAGCTCAAGAAACCCGCAGCCAGATTCTGGAAGCGGCAGAGAAAGCCTTCTATGAAAGGGGCGTCGCTCGTACGACGCTGGCGGATATCGCGAGCATGGCCGGCGTCACGCGCGGCGCCATATATTGGCATTTCAGCAACAAGGCCGACCTGGTCCAGGCCATGCTCGATAGCTTGCACGAGCCGCTGGATGAACTGGCCAAGGCCAGTGAGAGCGAGGATGAACTCGACCCGCTGGGCTGCATGCGTAAGCTGCTGATTCATTTGTTTCATCAAGTTGCTCTGGACCCGAAGACCCGGCGTATCAACGAAATTCTGTTTCATAAGTGCGAATTCACCGATGAAATGTGCGATCTGCGCCAGCAGCGCCGGACGGCCAGTCTCGATTGCAATGTGCGTATCGGGCTGACCCTGCGTAATGCGGTGAATCGCGGCCAGTTGCCTGAAGATCTCGACACTGCCCGAGCGGCCATCAGCATTCATGCTTATATCGATGGCCTCCTGTATGGCTGGCTGTTGGCCCCGGACAGCTTCGAACTGCATGCCGAAGCCGAGCGCTGGGTCGATACAGGGTTGGACATGCTGCGCCTGAGCCCCAGTTTGCGCCGATGAAAACAAGCGCGTAATGGGCACAGCTTATGTCAATTGGCCCGTTTTTATATACGTTTGCGGTTCGCAGTTTATCGGTAGCCAGCCACGCATTTTGTAGGGAATTTGTGTCGCCTGTGTGAAGGAATGTTAGCGGCCCCAATACCGGGCCCCAAGAAAAAGCCCCGGCTCTTGCGAGTCGGGGCTTTTGCGTTCCTGCATTAAGAGTTACAGCGTCGGATAGTCGATGTAGCCAACCGGGCCTTTGCCGTAAAACAGCTCAGGACGCGGCTCGTTCAGCGGCGCATCGGCCTTCAGGCGTGCCGGCAGATCCGGGTTGGCAATGAAGGGCACGCCGAACGCCACGGCGTCAGCCTTGCCGGCCGCCAGCCATTGATTGGCGCTGTCCTTGGTGAAACGTTCGTTGACGATGTACGGGCCGCCGAAAGCTTCCTTGAGTTGCGGGCCGAGGCTGTCGGCGCCTTCTTTCTCGCGCGAGCAGATAAACGCGATGCCACGTTTGCCCAGCTCGCGAGCCACGTAAGTGAAGGTTTCAGCCAGATTGTCGTCGCCCATGTCGTGGGAGTCCGCACGCGGTGCCAGGTGCACACCAACACGCCCGGCGCCCCAGACTTCGATGGCGGCGTCAGTCACTTCCAGCAGCAGACGTGCACGGTTTTCCAGGGAACCACCGTAGTTGTCGGTGCGCTGGTTGGTGCTGCTTTGCAGGAACTGGTCGAGCAGGTAACCGTTGGCGCCATGGATTTCCACGCCGTCGAAACCGGCGGCTTTGGCGTTCTCGGCACCGGTGCGGTAGGCGTCGACGATGTCGGCGATCTCAGCGGTTTCCAGTGCGCGTGGGGTTGGGTAGTCGGCCAGTGGACGCACCAGGCTGACGTGACCTTTGGGCTGGATGGCGCTCGGTGCGACCGGCGCTTCACCATTGAGGTACGAGGGGTGAGAAATCCGGCCGACGTGCCACAGTTGCAGGAAAATCTTGCCGCCAGCGCCGTGAATGGCTTTGGTCACGTTGGCCCAGCCGCGCACTTGATCGTTCGACCAGATGCCTGGGGTGTCCGGGTAACCGACGCCCATCGGTGTCACCGAAGTCGCTTCGCTCAGAATCAGGCCGGCAGAGGCGCGCTGCACGTAATACTCGGCCATCAGCGCGTTCGGCACGCGGCCTTCGTCGGCGCGGCAACGGGTCAGCGGGGCCATGATGATGCGATTGGACAGCTCGACGTCGCCCAGTTTGATCGGATCGAAAATAGTTGCCATGTGTACAACCCTCGTCAGTGAAGTGGTTAATCAGTGGGTAGCAGGAGCCAGACCGGCATTGCCGTTCTGACGGAAAGTAATCAGGGTCACCAGCAGGGCGAGCACTGCCAGGGCGGCTGCGGCCAGAGGCACGCTGGTCAGCCCGAAACCGTGGGCGATAACGCTGCCGCCGACCCAGGCGCCGAGAGCGTTACCGACGTTGAAGGCGCCGATGTTCAGGGTCGACACCAGATTCGGCGCAGCCTTGCCGAAGGTCACCACGTTGATTTGCAGGGCCGGCACGGCAGCGAAGGAAGCGGTCGCCCAGAGGAACAGGGTGATTTCAGTCGGGATCAGCGCGACGCTGGTCCAGCTCAGCACAGTGGAAACCACTGCCATCGCCACGAACACGCCGATCAGGGTGGCGCCCAGGCGTTTGTCTGCCAGTTTGCCGCCGATGATGTTGCCGACCGTCAAGCCGAGGCCGATCAACAGCAGGGTCCAGGTCACGCCTTTTGGCGAAACACCGGTGACATCGCCAAGCAGCGGGGCGACGTAGGTGAAGAGGGTGAACATCGAGGCTGCGAACAGCGCGGTCATGCTCAGCGACAGCCAGATACCGGCTCCTTTGAGGGCGGCGAGTTCGGCGCGCATGTCGAGTTTTTCTTCGTAACGCTTGGCCGGCAGGAAGCGGATCAGGCCGATCAGCGCAATCACACCGATGACGGTCACTGCCCAGAAGGTCGAACGCCAGCCGGCTTCCTGACCCAGCGCAGTCCCCAACGGCACTCCCAGCACGTTGGCCAGGGTCAGGCCGGTGAACATCAACGCGACTGCCGAAGCGCGTTTGTTCGGTGCCACCAGACCGGCCGCCACCACCGAGCCGATGCCGAAGAATGCACCGTGGCACAGCGCGGTGACGACACGGGCAAACATCAGCACGTTGTAATCACCTGCAATGGCGCAGAGCAGGTTGCCGACAATGAAAATGCCCATCAACGCAACCAATGCAGCCTTGCGCGGCAGTTTGGCGGTGGCCAGTGCCATGAACGGCGCACCGATGGCCACGCCCAGGGCGTAACCGGTCACCAGCCAGCCGGCGCCCGGGATCGACACACCAAGGTCGGCCGCCACATCGGGCAGCAGGCCCATGATGACGAACTCGGTGGTGCCGATGGCGAAGGCGCTCAAGGCCAGAATAAGTAGCGAGAGGGGCATGTGCATCAATTCCTTGGGGGAGCGCTGAGCTCTTTGACGATGGCGTCGAGGAACGCCTGAATCACGTCCTCGTTGCGCTTGAAGAAGTTCCACTGACCGGCCTTCTGGCTGCTGATCAGCCCGGCGCGTTGCAGCGTGGCGAGGTGGGCGGACACCGTCGACTGCGACAGGCCGCAGCGCTGGTCGATCTGCCCGGCACAGATGCCGTACTCGTGGTTGTGAATCTGTTCCGGAAACTGGACTTTGGGATCTTTCAGCCAGATGAGGATGTCTCGTCGTACTGGGTGTGCCAGGGCTTTTATTATTTCGTCGAGGTCGAGGTTCATGGCTTGGGCTCGTGATGTCTGTAGCGCTATATCGCGATGAGGCGAACTTTAAATCGGTATTTCGCGATATACCAATATGTTTTTGATCTGACGACCGTGTAAATCGGTATATCGGGTTATAACGATACGTTGAGTGTAACGATGAAGGCGCAGTGCTAAGCTGCGCCCATGAACTATCTCGCACATTTGCACCTCGGTGGCCAGCGCCCGGGCCAATTACTCGGCAGTTTGTATGGCGACTTCGTCAAAGGCCGGCTGCAGGGGCAGTTTGCGCCGGAGGTCGAGGCGGCCATCCAGTTGCACCGGCGGATTGATGTCTTCACCGATCGCCATCCGCAGGTGGACGTCGCGTTGCGGCGGTTTTGCGCTACTCGAAGACGTTATGCCGGGATCGTCCTCGACGTGTTTTTCGACCATTGTCTGGCGCGAGACTGGCGTTTGTACGCCGAGCAGCCGCTGGAGCAGTTCACGACGGACGTCTATCGGGTGCTATCGCTTGAGCGACAACTGCCCGAGCGTCTGGCGAAGATCGCGCCGCACATGGTTGCCAATGACTGGCTGGGGTCGTATCAGGAGTTTGAAGTGCTGGAGCAGGTGTTGCGCGGGATCTCCCGACGCTTGACCCGGCCGCAAGAGCTGGCGGGTGCGATGCAGGAATTGCGGCGTTTGTATGAGCCGTTGAGTGAGGATTTTGCGTTGTTCTACCCACAACTTCAGGATTTCGCCCGACACGCCGAGCCCTTGAAAACCTGATGTGGGAGCTTGCTCCCACAGGGGGCACGGCCGCTGTGGGAGCCTGTGTATCAGGCCGCGATTGCCGGGCGCATCGGGGTCTGTTGGGTGTCCGGGATCGCCCCAAACAACGCCTTCTGCACCGCCTGCTGTGCCTCGAACGCCAGCGCCGCCCGCTCGCGCCCCTGACAGGCAATCGGCTTGAGCAGATGCACTTCGACATCGCCGCAGTCATTGCTGAACAGACGCATCAAGTGCGACAGCAGGTCATCGTCACCAATGAACGGTGCCAACGCGTCGATTTCGCCGTCACGCAGATAACGGATCGCTACCGGTTGCAGCATCACCTCGGAATCAATCGCCGCCGACAACAGGCGACCATGAAAGGTGCGCAGCGAACGGCCGTCGGTGGTGGTGCCTTCCGGGAACATCAGCAGCGGATGGTCGGTTTGCAGGTGACGGGTCATCTGCTTGCGGATCAACTGGCTGTCACCTGAACCCCGGCGGATGAACAGGCTGCCGGCCTTCGCCGCGAGCCAACCGGCGACCGGCCAGGTGCGTACTTCGGCCTTGGACAGAAACGACAGCGGCGTGAGCATGCCGAGCAGCGGAATATCCGTCCATGAAACGTGGTTACTGACCCACAGCATCGGCTGTTTCGGCAGCTCGCCGTGAACGCTCACGCGAAAGGGCAGTGCATTGCTCAGGCGCGCCATGAAAAAGCGCGACCAGCGCTGCCGGCGCTCCATCGAATGGGCCAGGCCAATACGCTCAAACATCCCGAAAACACTGGCCATGGTCAACCCCAGCGTCACCACCAGCAGCACTCGCGCGACTCGCGCGTACACCCGCAAACGGCGCATTACACCGCTGCCTTGAAGTGCTTGGCGTAGCGCGGGCAGAGTTCATCGCGCTTGAGCAGGATGAACACGTCGGCGACCTGGAAGTCTTCGTCCCAGCACGGCTCGCCGCAGATTTTCGCGCCCAGGCGCATGTAGGCCTTGAGCAGCGGCGGCATTTCAGCAATCACGTTGGAGGGAATATCCAGGGCCGGCAGCGGATTTTTCGGCTCGGCACGCAAATGTTCGGTGCACAGATAACGTTCACGCAGACGCTGCATGATCGCGTGAGCCTGCACGCCGCCGTCCTGCATCGGGATGCTCGCGCAGCCCATCAAATAGCTGTATCCGCCCTGATTGAGCACTTCGGCCAGTTCGCCCCACAGCACGGCGATGGTGCCGCCGTTGCGGTAGGCCGGGTCGACGCAGGTGCGGCCGATTTCCAGGATCGGGCCTTTCAAATGCGCCAGGCCATGCAGGCTGAATTCTTCTTCGCTGTAGAACTTGCCCAGGCTGCTGGCGGCGGTGTGGTCGAGCAAACGAGTGGTCGCCACCAGGCGGCCGGTGTTCAGGTCACGCACACCGATGTGGCTGCAGTGAACATCATAATCATCCATGTCCAGACCTCGTTCAGCGCCTTTCAGTTTGGCGTTGAACTCGCCGCTGAAGACGTTGAAGCGCAAGGCCTGGGCTTGCTGCAAGGCCTCGGCGCCGATCAGGCGTTCGGCTTGCAGGCGGCGTTCATTGCCGGTGTCGCTGATGCGGGCGATCTGAGTCATGTGAATCTCCGTACGGGCCTTTAACCCGTCGTGGGTTGCAGCCGATCGACTTTCTTTATGCAGCCGTGTTGTGCAAAGTCAGGCTATGTAGCCCCGGTGTCATCGCCATGAACGTTTGGTGATGCTTATATGACAACCCACGAGGAGCCTCTTATGCCTTGGCCCGATCTGCTTGAAAGCCGTGAACGATTGCCCGTCGTTGCTGACCTGGCGGAAGGTTTTGCGGCGTTGTTGCACACGCTGGGCAACGTCACGCCGTTCGAATTGGCGGTGGCGGGAGGGCGGTTGATGGCAACGCCGGGGCTGGCGTTTCTGGTCGGTTATCAAGCGGCGTTGCGCATGCTTTGGCCCAGCGCACCGCTGAGCCTTGGGGCGTTGTGTGCGACTGAACAGCGCAGTTTGCGCCCGGCGGATATGCAAACGCGGCTGACCGATCTGCATCTGAGCGGGCGCAAGGATTTCGTCACCGCTGGCGATGCGGCGGACTGGCTGCTGATCGCCGCGCGCAGTGAAGAACCCGGCCAGACGCCGCGCCTGAGCCTGGCGGTGGTGTATCCCGGCGAACCCGGTGTGCGTGTGGAAAAACTGCCGGCGCTGCCGTTGATGCCGGACATCAGCCATGGTCGGCTCCACCTCGATGGCGCCCTGTGCGAATTGCTCGCCGGGGATGGCTGGGATGCTTACGTCAAACCGTTCCGCACCCTGGAAGATGTCTATGTGTTGAGTGCGATGACCGCGTGGTTGTATGGCGTCGGGCAGGACAGCGATTGGCCACAAGCGCTGCAATTACGCTTGCTGGCGTTGTTGGCCGGGTGTGCCGAAATGAGTCGCCAGCCGCCCAATACCCCGGCCGGGCATGTGTTGCTGGGTGGGTTGTTTGCGCAGTTTGACGCGCTCAAGCCTGAAGTCGATCTAGCGTTGAGCGAGGGACATTCCGAGTGGGCGGCGATGTGGCAGCGTGATCAAGGCGTGATGCAATTGGCTTCGGGGGCCAGGGCCAAGCGGTTGGCCAAGGCTTTGGCGCAGGCCTGACCGGCCTCTTCGCGAGCACGCCCGCTGCCACAGTTTGATTGCATTTCAACTGAAGGAACTCGAACACTTGCTCGCGAAGAGGCCCTGAAAACACCACACATCTGTCATAAACCCCGACTACCCTCAGCAGGTTATTTTCAAGAGCTCTCACCATGTTCAAAGGCCTGCTCCTGCTCCTGCTGCTGATCAGCTTCACCGTTCAGGCCGGGCAATGGCCCGGCGAGCAATGGCCGACGGGCCCGCAGCTCACAGGCCCTGCGGTTGAGAAACTGGAGGCCTACGCTTTCCCGCCCCGCGACGACACCACTCGCCAAGGTGTCCGCACCGACGCCTTGCTGATCATCCGCGATGGCCAGATCGTCTACGAACGCTACGCCGGCCCGACCACTGCCGACACCCCGCACCTGACCTGGTCGATCAGCAAAAGTCTGATGGCCACAGTCCTGGGTGTGGCGTACGGCGAAGGCCTGTTCAGGCTTGATGATCCCGCCGTGAAGTTTTACCCGGCGCTGGAAAAACACCCCGCCATCACAATGGCCGATCTGCTGCACTGGGCCTCTGGCCTCGACTGGCAGGAAGACTACGAATACGCGCCGCTCAAATCCTCGGTGGTGGCGATGCTTTATACCCGTGGTCATCGCGACATGGCAGCGTTCACGGCGAATCATGACCGCTTTGCGGCACCGGGACAGGCGTTCCGTTATTCCAGCGGTGACAGCAATCTGTTGTCGGCCGCGCTGAAAACCATTGTCGGTCCGCCGCGTTATCCGGACTATCCGTGGACGGCCCTGTTCGACCCGTTGGGCATCCGCCATGCCGTGTGGGAACGCGATGCCAGCGGTACGTTTGTCGCCTCGTCTTATGCCTACCTGACCGCACGGGATCTGGCGCGGGTCGGTCTGTTGATGGCCCGCGACGGGCGCTGGGCTGATCGGCAATTGCTGCCCAGGGATTGGCTCGCCTTCAACCTCAAACCCTTCGCCGGCTACAAGGCCCATCAGGACGAAGCCGTCCCCGGCGGCCACTGGTGGCTTAATCGCCCGGCGGACGGCGCGCCATCGCCGTGGCCCGACGCACCGCCCGACACCTTTGCCGCCCTCGGCCATTGGGGCCAGGCCTTGTACGTCATCCCCAGCGAAAACCTGGTGATCGTGCGCTACGCCGATGATCGCGACGGCCGCTATCGCCACAACGAATTGATCAAACGCGTGCTGAAGGCGGTGCAGCCATGAAGCGCTTCTTGCTGGTGCTGTCGGTCATGCTGTTGGGCTGGGTCGGATATGAACGCGAAAACCTGTGGGCCTTTCCCGACATCATCAGTGCCTACACCGCCAAGGAATATTGTTCGTGTCGCTACGTGATGAACAACGAGGCCGAATACTGCCGGGGCTATGTGAAACAGTGGCTGCCGACCAGCCGTTTCACCGATGAGCCCGCCAGCAAGACCATCACCGTCAGCGGCATGGGGCGCAGCAACAGTGCCCGGTGGTTGGGCGAACGCCAAGGCTGCCGCCTCAATCCTTGATGTGCTCGTCCCCCTGTGGGAGCGGGCTCGCTCGCGAAGGCTGTGTGTCAGTCACCACAAATGTTGCCTGTGCCGGCGCTTTCGCGAGCAAGCCCGCCCACGGGAACTTTTCCAGTCAATGGACTGGCGGGGATTGAAAGTTTGCAATAACGCCACGGGCGGTTAATGTTCGGCTCAGGTTTATTGGCCCCACGAGTCTTTAATGTTCAACCGTTCCCTGTTTGCAGCCCTGTCCAGCCTGTTATTGGCCGCCGCTGCGCTGCCAGCGCAGGCCAATTGGTACCTGGATGGCGAGTCGTCGCGGCTGTCGTTCGTCAGCACGAAAAACGCCAGCCTTGCCGAAGTGCAGCGCTTTCTGGTGTTGCACGGCAAAGTCGACCCCAATGGTCGCGCCGAAGTCGAAGTCGAGCTGGATTCGATCAACAGCGGCATCCCCCTGCGTGACGAGCGTATGCGCAAGGAGCTGTTCCAGATCGAGCAGTTTCCCGCGGCGACCATCACCACCCGGATCGACCTGCGCCCGATCAACGATCTGGCCCCTGGCGCTCAGCTTGAATTACGTTTGCCGCTGACCGTCAACCTGCACGGCAAGCAACATGAATATCCGGCCGAGTTGCTCGCCACACGTCTGGATGACCGCCGTTTCCAAGTGGTGACGCTGGAGCCGCTGGTGATCAATGCCGAGGATTTCGATCTCGCTCCGGGGATTGAAAGCTTGCGCAAACTGGCCGGTCTGTCGGCCATCAGCCTGTCGGTGCCGGTGGGTGCGGTGCTGATCTTCACGGCGCGCTGACATGCGCGGCGCAGTGTTTCCGTGGCGTGACGGCAACCACTTCGAGTTGTTGATCGACGGCCCGCAATTCTTTGCGCGCATGCTCCAGAACATTGCCCAGGCCAAAGAACAGATCGAACTTGAGCTGTATCTGGTCGAGGCGGGCGCCTGTGCCGAAACCATCGTTCAAGCGCTGGTGCTGGCGGCCGAGCGCGGCGTGCGTGTGCGATGTCTGTTCGACGATTACGGCAGCCTCGCGTTTACCCATTCTCTGCGCCAGCGCCTGATCCAGGCCGGGGTCGAACTGCGTTTTTACAATCGTTTGAGCTGGCGGCGCTGGGTTGGCAATTTCTATCGTGATCATCGCAAGCTGCTGCTGGTTGATCGATGTTCGGCAGTGGTCGGCGGCACCGGCGTCACCGACGAGTTCTGGACCCCAGGCCATGCCACCAGCGAATGGCATGAGGTGATGGTGCAAATCAGCGGTCCATTGGTCATCGACTGGCAATTGCTGTTCGACCGGCAATGGATCGCCAACCGCTATCGTCGCGCCTGGCGCCCGGCCGCGCATTTTGGCCTGCCGCGGTTACCCCGTGTGCCGGATAAAGGCGAGGGCATGGGCCGTGTGGCTTACGCTGACGCCCGCCAGCATCGCGACATTCTGCAGTCGCTGTTCCGCGCCCTGAACAGTGGGCAGAAACGCATCTGGATGGCCACGCCGTATTTTCTGCCGACCTGGAAAATCCGCCGCTCCCTGCGCAAGGCCGCCGCTCGTGGTGTCGATGTGCGTTTACTGCTGACCGGCCCACGCACCGATCACCCGTCCGTGCGCTACGCCGGGCATCGCTACTACCCGCGCCTGCTCAAGGCCGGGGTGCAGATCTTCGAATACCAGCCGTGTTTCCTGCACCTGAAAATGGTGCTGGTGGACGAGTGGGTGAGCATCGGCTCGTGCAACTTCGATCACTGGAACCTGCGTTTCAATCTGGAGGCGAACCTGGAGGCACTCGATCCGTCGTTGACGGCGGCGGTGCGGGCGAGTTTCGAGAAGGACTTCGGCTTGAGTCAGCGGGTGAGTCTGGAGGAGTGGCAGCGTCGGCCGTTGTGGCGCAGGGTCAAGCAGCGGGTGTGGGGGTGGGTGGATCGGTTGGTGGTCAACCTGCTGGACAGGCGCGGTTAACGCCAGCTCCGAAACCAGTGGATTCCAATGTGGGAGGGGGCTTGTTCCCGAAGGCGGCATGTCATTCAGCATTTATTTGGCTGATACACCGCATTCGGGAGCAAGCCCCCTCCCACAAAGGCCCCTCTCACACAGGCGTGTGTGGCCTCAATAGTTACAGCAATTCGAAGCTCTGCTGCGTCACGTCCTGCGAATCAAGACCGATCTGCACGTTGAATTTGCCGGGCTCTGCCGCGTACTTGAGCTGAGCGTTGTAGAACTTCAGGTCATCCTCGGTGATGGTGAAGTGCACGACTTTCTGTTCGCCGGCCTTGAGCATGATTTTCTGGAAGTTCTTCAGTTCCTTCACCGGGCGGATCATCGAACCGGTGACGTCCTGAATGTACAACTGCACCACGGTTTCGCCGTCGCGCTTGCCGGTGTTTTTCACCGTGACACTGGCGTCGAGCTTGCCGGTGGCGTTCAGGGTGGTCGATGACAGCGCCATGTCGTTCAGGCTGAAACCGGTGTAGCTCAGGCCATAGCCGAACGGGAACAGTGGGCCGGTGATGTCATCGAAATATTGCGAGGTGTAGTTGCCCGGTTTGCCCGGCGTGAACGGCCGGCCAATGCTCAGGTGGTTGTAGTAGGTGGGAATCTGCCCGACGGAGCGCGGGAAGGTCACCGGCAGTTTGCCCGACGGGTTGTAGTCACCGAACAGCACATCGGCGATGGCGTTGCCGCCCTCGGTGCCGCTGAACCAGGTTTCCAGAATGGCGTCGGCCGATTCCTTTTCCTCAAGGATGGTCAGCGGACGGCCGTTCATCAGCACCAGTACCAGCGGTTTGCCGGTCGCTTTCAGGGCTCGGATCAACTCACGCTGAGTTTGCGGGATGTTCAGGTTGGTGCGGCTGGAGGATTCGTGTGACATGCCGCGGGATTCGCCCACTGCCGCAACGACCACGTCAGCGTCTTTGGCGGCTTTCACCGCTTCGTCGATCAGCACACTGGCCGGGCGTGGATCATCGACCACTTCCGGTGCATCGAAGTTGAGGAAGTTCAGGTAGTCGAGGACCTTCTTGTTGCTGGTGATGTTGGCGCCACGGGCGTAGATCAGGTTCGACTTGTCGCCGATCACGTTGCTCATGCCGTCGAACAGGGTCACCGATTGCGCCGGCTTACCGGCCGCCGCCCAACTGCCCATCATGTCGATCGGCGCCTTGGCCAATGGACCGACCAGCGCGATTTTCGCGGTTTTCTTCAGCGGCAGGGTTTCGTTCTGGTTTTTCAGCAGCACCAGGCTGCGACGCGCCACTTCACGGGCCTCGCGACGGTGCATGCGACTTTCGGCATAGGTGTCGGCCGGATCGTCTTCAGCCTTGCCGATGCGCAGGTACGGGTCCTTGAACAAGCCCATGTCGTACTTGGCCGCGAGCACTTCGCGCACGGCATTGTCGATGTCTTTCTGTTCGATCTCGCCGGACTTGAGCAGGCCCGGCAGCTCTTTGCCGTACAGGGTGTCGTTCATGCTCATGTCGATGCCGGCCTTGATCGCCAGCTTCGCCGCTTCACGACCGTCGCGGGCCACGCCGTGCTTGATCAGCTCGAAGATCGCACCGTGGTCGCTGACCGCCAGGCCTTTGAAGCCCCAGTCCTTGCGTAGCAAATCGTTCATCAGCCAGGTGTTGGCGGTGGCCGGAATGCCGTTGATCGAATTCAACGCGACCATCACGCCGCCGGCGCCGGCATCAATCGCGGCGCGGTACGGTGGCAGGTAATCCTGGTACATCTTCACCGGGCTCATGTCCACGGTGTTGTAGTCACGACCACCCTCGACCGCGCCGTACAGGGCAAAGTGCTTGACGCTGGCCATGATGCTGTCGGCGGCGCTCGGGGACTGGCCCTGATAAGCCTTGACCATGACTTTGGCGATGCGCGAGGTCAGGTAGGTGTCCTCACCGAAACCTTCGGAGCTGCGGCCCCAACGCGGATCGCGGGAGATGTCGACCATCGGCGCGAAGGTGATGTCGAGGCTGTCGGCCGCCGCTTCTTTGGCCGCCACGCGTCCGGACAGGCCGATGGCGTCCATGTCCCAGCTCGACGCCAGGGCCAGCGGAATCGGGAAAATCGTACGGTGACCGTGGATCACGTCGTACGCAAAAAACATCGGAATCTTCAGACGGCTGCGCATGGCCGCGTCCTGCATCGGCCGGTTTTCCGGGCGAGTGATGGAGTTGAACGTGCCGCCGATGTTGCCCGCGGCGATTTCCTTGCGGATCAGTTCGCGGGGCATTTGCGGGCCGATGCTGATCAGGCGCAACTGGCCGATCTTCTCTTCGAGGGTCATTTGGCTCATCAGGTGGCTGATGAACGCGTCCTTGTTTTCCAGGGGCGCCGGGGTCGTGGCGGCCAATACGTGATGACTGGCCAGGCTGACGAGCAGACCCAGCAAACACAGCTTCTTCATGAATGTTTTTCTCAAGGGCCCAAGCGGCAATGCAATGCCGGCCAGCCAAAATGTTGGGAGCGACTATTGTTGTTCGGGTGCCGGCTCAAAAATACCGAGCCAAAAAACCACAGCCGACACTCGGTAGCGTGAACGCGCAGGGCACTTTTTAGCCCATTCGCCCGTCGCATTCCAGTGACGAGGCCGATTATGCCCCAAGAGCCGGTCCCGAAGTTTTCGCCGACGGTTTTTAATGAAATGTGCCAAGGAGCATCACTTTGATGAATGTCAGCCCAATCAACCGCTCGCGTCTGCAGGTCGCCACATTGCTGGTGCTGGCCACGCTATTGACCGCGTGCGGCATCAACAACATCCCGACCCTCGACGAGCAGGCCAAAGCGGCCTGGAGCCAAGTGCAGAACCAGTACCAGCGCCGCGCCGACCTGATCCCCAATCTGGTCGAAACGGTGAAAGGCTACGCCAAGCATGAAGAGGCGACCCTGACCGCCGTGATCGAGGCGCGGGCCAAGGCGACGTCGATCCAGGTGGATGCCAGCACCCTCGACAACCCGCAAAAGCTCAAGCAGTTCCAACAGGCACAGGATCAACTGAGCGGCGCGTTGAGCCGTTTGATGGTGGTCTCTGAGCGTTATCCGGACCTGAAGGCCAACCAGAACTTTCTGGCCCTGCAGTCGCAGCTTGAGGGCACGGAAAACCGTATCTCCGTGGCGCGGCGCGATTTCATTCTGGCGGTGCAGAAATACAACACTGAAATCCGCACCTTCCCGGGACGCCTCTGGCACAGCGTGATGTACAGCGACCTGCCGATCCGCGAAACCTTTGAAGCCACCACCCCCGGTGCAGAAAAGGCGCCCGAAGTGAAGTTCTGATCCGAGGTTGCCCATGCGTGTGTTGAAAATGGGCCTGGTGCTGATGCTGTGGCTGTTCGCCGTCAGCGCCCGGGCCGAGTTGACGTTCCCGGCGCTGAGCGGGCGGGTGGTGGATGACGCGCAGATGATCGAGCCGTCAGTGCGTGCGCAACTGAGCCAGCAGTTGCAGGCGCACGAACAGGCGACCGGCGAGCAATTGGTCGTGGTGACGCTGCCGGATCTGCAAGGCACCACCATCGAAGATTTTGGCGTGCAACTGGGCCGGCACTGGGGCATCGGCCAGAAAGACAAAAACAACGGCGCATTGCTTATCGTCGCCCGGGACGAGCGCAAATTGCGCATTGAAGTCGGTTATGGCCTGGAGGACCGGCTGACCGATGCGCAGACGTCGGTGATCATCCATCAAGTCATCACCCCCGCGTTCAAGACCGGCCACTTCAGCAAGGGCATCAGCGACGGCGTGGCGGCGATGCTGGTGGTGCTGGGGGGCAATCCGCTGGACGAACCGTCAACGGTGTATGAACCCGGCGGTGATCCTTCCGATGATTTCATCTCTCGGCACCCGACGTTGTTCGTGTTTTTAGTGATGTTGTTCATCCTGACGGTGTTTGTCTGCCAGATGCTCGGTATCCTTCCCGCCGGCCGTGGCGGCTCCGGTGGTGGCGGTGGCTTTGGCGGTGGAGGTTTTGGCGGCGGCAGTGGAGGCGGGGGCTTTAGCGGCGGCGGGGGCAGTTTCGGCGGCGGTGGTTCGTCGGGCGGCTGGTGAGCACACAACAATAATGAGCAGGCACTCTTTGACATGGCATTACTGACTGAACACGAACAACGCAAAGTCGCCGAGGCGATCGCCCGCGTCGAGCGCGACACCGATGCGGAACTGGTGACCGTGCTGGCCGCCCGCGCCGACGATTACGCGTACATCCCGTTGCTGTGGGCCAGCCTGCTGGCGCTGGTGGTACCAGGCGTTGTGCATTACCTGACCGGCTGGCTCACCATGCGCAGTCTGCTGCTGGTGCAGTGGGGCATTTTCATTGTGCTGTGCCTGTTGTTTCGCTTGCCCAAGATCACCACTCATCTGGTGCCTCGCCGGGTGCGTCACTGGCGCGCCTCGAATCTGGCGCGTCGGCAGTTTCTCGAACAGAACCTGCATCACACGGTGGGCAGCACCGGAATGCTGATTTTTGTCTGCGAGGCTGAGCGGTACGTGGAGATTCTGGTGGATGAGGGGATTTCCCGGCGACTGGACAATAAAAGCTGGGATGCCATTGTCGCGGCGTTTACCGAGCAGGTGCGGCAGGGGCGCACGCTGCAAGGGTTTGTCACCTGCATCGAGGCGTGTGGCGAATTGCTCAAAGTGCATGTGCCGGTGACGCAGGTACGCAATGAATTGCCGAATCGGTTGGTGGTGTTGGGTTAAATCTCTGGGCGCAGCAGTGCCCTGTGGTGAGGGGGCCGGCGCAGTTTATGCCGTTCGGTAAATAAGAGCGTGTCCCCAACCCGCATCCCCCCTAAAATACCCGCCATTCCCGATTCGCCCCGTCCGAGGCCGCTTGTTCATGTCCGTCACCGCCCCCACCGCGCCATCTGCGCCGGATCACCACGCCCAGTTCATCGAGCTGCTGCAAACCAGCCTCGAACAGAACGGCTTCATCAAACTGGTGCTGGCCAAGTACGTCGGCGAAGAGGCGGATCTGCAACGGGTCATCATCAAACCAGTGACGGTCAAGGCGCAGCCTAACCTGTCCTTTGTTTATCGCTACAAGACCCGCGACATCACCAAGAACCTGCCGTTGCTGGAAGGCGTAGCGATGATCGCCGCGCTGGTGCCGGCCTCGTTCAAAAATGCGCATTTGCTGGCGTTGACTGACGAAGCACAGCTCGAATACAGCAAAAAGGGCAAGCCTTCGCTCTTCAGGAGCAAACCTCAGCAATTGCGTGAGGCTCCGTCCGCTGAGCACAACCGTGAGAAAAACCGCTTTCTGGAGCTGAGCCGTCCGTTCCTCAAGGATCTGGGCGTAACCAACGCGCAGCATGAGCTGATCCCGGCCATGTCGCGCAAGTGGAAGCAGATCAACAAGTTCATCGAAGTGTTCAGCCATGCCCTGACCTCGTCACCGCTGGCGCTGGACAAACCGGTGCGGGTCGCGGATTTCGGTTCGGGCAAGGGTTACCTGACGTTTGCGATTCACGACTACTTGCGCAACACCTTGAAGGCCGAGGGCGAAGTCACCGGCGTCGAGTTGCGTGAAGATATGGTCAACCTGTGCAATAGCGCTGCGGCAAAGCTGGATCACCCGGGGCTGGTATTCAAATGCGGTGATGTGCGCAGCGTCGCGCCGAGCGAGCTGGACGTGATGATCGCCCTGCATGCCTGCGACATCGCCACCGATTACGCCATCCACACGGGCATCCGTTCGGGCGCCTCAATCATCATGTGCTCGCCGTGCTGCCACAAACAGATCCGCTTGCAGATCCAGAGCCCGGCGCTGCTCAAGCCAATGCTGCAATACGGTTTGCACCTGGGGCAGCAAGCGGAGATGGTCACCGACAGTCTGCGTGCGCTGTTCCTTGAGGCCTGTGGTTACGAAACCAAGGTGTTCGAGTTCATCTCGCTGGATCACACCAACAAGAACAAGATGATTCTGGCGGTCAAACGCGCCGAACCGGTGGACCCGGCTCAGTTGCTGGTGAAGATTCAGGAATTGAAGGCGTTCTACAACATCAGCGAGCACTGCCTGGAAACCCTGCTGCGCGCGGATGGTTACCTCTGATCCTGTGACAGCGGCGGTGCGCCGATTCGACTTGCTCGCGAAGGCGTGCTGACAGTCAACGAAGCTGTCGGTTGTCAGGGCCCCTTCGCGAGCAAGCCCGCCCCAGAGTATTTGCGTCCCACACACAACCTGTGATCGACGCAGAATCTGTGTGCGGGCTTGCCCGCGAAGAACGATAACTCGGTAGTAGTCGGTTATTACCTGCTCGTCCCGATAAGGTCTACCTTGAATACTCCCGCAAGCCCTTTCCCAGAGGAGTCCTCCCCATGGCCGCGAAAAAGATCCTGATGCTGGTCGGCGATTACGTCGAAGATTACGAAGTCATGGTGCCGTTCCAGGCCCTGCAAATGGTCGGTCACACCGTCCACGCCGTGTGCCCGGACAAGGCTGCCGGCAACACCGTGCGCACCGCCATCCATGACTTTGAAGGCGATCAGACCTACAGCGAAAAACCCGGTCACCTGTTCGCACTCAATTTCGATTTCGCCAAGGTCAGCGAGAGCGATTACGACGCGCTGCTGATTCCCGGCGGTCGTGCCCCGGAATACCTGCGTCTGAACGAAAAAGTCCTCGAACTGGTGCGCGCCTTCGACAAGGCCGGCAAGCCGATCGCCGCCGTTTGCCACGGTGCCCAGTTGCTGGCGGCAGCGGGCGTGTTAAAAGGACGTGAATGCAGCGCCTATCCGGCTTGCGCGCCGGAAGTCCGACTGGCGGGCGGCACGTACATCGACATCCCCGTGACCGACGGCCACGTTCAAGGCAATCTGGCCACCGCGCCGGCCTGGCCTGCGCATCCGAACTGGCTGGCCGGGTTCCTCGGTCTGCTCGGCACCCAAATCACCCTGTAACGAGGATTCGCCCATGTGCGAGCTCTACGTCAAGGCCGACCCGATCCTCTACGAATCGCGCTCGCGTTCATTGCGCATCTGCGGGGTGGTGACGACGTTGCGCCTGGAGAACCAGTTCTGGGACATCCTGCGCGAAATCGCCGAGGTCGACGGTATGACCACTAACCAGTTGATCGCCAAACTGTACGAAGAGGTGATGGATTATCGCGGAGAGGTGGTGAACTTTGCGTCGTTCTTGCGGGTGAGTTGTACGCGGTATCTGAGTCAGCGCCGGGTGGCTGAGACGCCGTTGTCGGTGGTGCGGGCGCGGGTGAAATAGCCGGGGCCGAGTCGCCTCATTCGCGAGCAAGCCTGCGCCCACACGGGGAATGCGTTCCAGATGTGGGAGCCGCTTGCTTGCGAAGAGGCTGGTTCAGGCGACAGAAGTCTGAGGCTGGTCTTTACTCATTGGCGCGAAACCTCTCAACCGCCAAGGAGAAACGAGCATGTCCGGATGGTACGAAGTCAGTAAAAGCAGCAACGGCCAGTTCAGGTTTGTGCTGAAAGCCGCCAACGCTGAAACCATTCTCACCAGCGAGCTCTACACCACCCGCGCGGCAGCCGACAATGGCATTGCTTCGGTGCAGACCAACAGCCCGCTGGATGAACGCTACGAGAAAAAAACGACGAAGGACGGGCATCCGTACTTCAACCTCAAGGCCGCCAATCATCAGATCATCGGCAGCAGCGAGTCGTACTCCTCAGACGCCGCTTGCGCCAAAGGCATCGCCAGCGTCAAGGCCAACGGGCCAACCACAACCATCAAGGACAAGACCCTGCCGGTCCTCTAAGGAACGCTGAAGGTCAACAGGTGGGCGGGCTTGCTCGCGAAGGCGTCAGGCCCGCGGACATCAGACCTCGACGGGTACCGAAAGCTTGGGGCTCCCCAACGCATGGGTCTTCGCATCAAAAAACCGCAACTCAACCCCAGTCCCTTCAAACACCTTGGCGTAATGCCGCTTCTGATGCTGAATGAACGCCGCACTGCGCGGATAAATCGAGATCGCCACGGCGTTCGGTTTCGCCAAACGCAGCGCCCGGACAATGTGAGCGTCCTGTTCACTCAAGGCATGGCCGAAGATGCATAAACTGTCGCCATGCCCCAATAACTGCGCATAACAGAACGACAGATAATCCGAGCTGCGAATGGTTTTGAGTTTTTCGGCACTTGGCCCTTCAGCGACGAACAGCGGCACGTCATCCAGGGTTTTGATCGTGTTGTTGATCGCAAAACTGCCGAGCAGCGTGCCCTCGGTGGAGGTCAGTTTGCGCGCGGTGCCGTCCTGATTGCGCACCAGGTGCAGACCACCGTGCAGATACAGCAAGCGCGGTTTTTCAGTCGCACTTTCACTCAGATCAAAACTTGCATTCGTGCCATTGAACAGATCGTCAATGGCCTCGCTTTTGTGCTGCAGCGCCCAATAGTTGAGCAAGTCGTAATTGGTGGTAAACACCGTGCGATAGCGCGCCAGTTCTTCGTTGAGCGTGGTCAGCGTCGAGGCCTGAACCCGTCGCCACGGGATATGAACGGCGTGCACGGTGTTGATCAGCGCTTCCTTGATCGCGTAGTAGCGATTGCGCGGTGCGGCTGAGCTGATGGCCAGTGCCTTGTTCACCCGGCTGGTGGTTTTCAGTGCGCCCAGTACCTGCTCGAAGCTGCGCGTGTGCATCGCGTCGAACACGGCCAGTTCCGACGGGCTCAGCGGTTTCTCTGTCACGGTGCGGGCATTTTCGAACAGCGAGTCGTAGCCGAAGTCGTCCCACACGGCGCGGCTGGCGCCGTTACCCACCAGCAAACCCTTGAAGTCGGTCGCGGTGCGCAAGGCATTCCAGTCTTCGAGAGTGGCGTCGACATCCAGAAAATCGGTCATTGCGTGGGAGGTCTCAAAACAAAGGGGCTGATGGGCGGCGACTTTATCACGAGCGGGCATTGAGCCAGATCAACATCCGCCGTGACCGATCAGTCGATCCTGTGTGCGTCCGCCGGATCGCAGCAGTCGATTCGGCCCCAGTCAGGAGAGGCGCATGAGCAGCACTTTTTTCATTCCAGCCGTAAATATCATGGGCAGCGGATGCCTGGATGAAGCCATGGTCGCGATCCGCAACTATGGTTTTCGCAAGGCGCTGATCGTCACCGACGCGGGGCTGTCCAAGGCGGGCGTGGCGGCGATGGTCGCCGAGAAACTGGCGATGCAGGACATTGATTCGGTGATTTTCGACGGCGCCAAACCGAACCCCAGCATCGCCAACGTCGAATCAGGGCTGGGGCTGCTCAAGGAAAGCCGCTGTGATTTCGTGGTGTCGCTAGGCGGTGGTTCACCCCACGACTGCGCCAAGGGCATCGCCTTGTGTGCCACGAATGGCGGGCAGATCCGCGACTACGAAGGGGTCGACCAATCCACAAAGCCGCAACTGCCGCTGGTCGCCATCAACACCACCGCCGGCACCGCCAGCGAGATGACCCGGTTCTGCATCATCACCGACGAATCGCGCCACGTAAAAATGGCCATCGTCGACCGCAACGTCACGCCGCTGCTGTCGGTCAACGACCCGGCGCTGATGGTCGCCATGCCGAAAAGCCTGACCGCCGCCACCGGCATGGACGCGCTGACCCACGCCATCGAAGCCTATGTGTCGACCGCCGCCAACCCGATCACCGACGCCTGCGCGCTGAAGGCCATGACCCTGATCAGCAACAATCTGCGCCTGGCCGTGCGCGATGGCAGCGACCTCACCGCGCGGGAGAACATGGCGTATGCGCAGTTCCTCGCGGGCATGGCGTTCAACAACGCTTCGCTCGGCTTCGTGCATGCGATGGCGCACCAGTTGGGCGGTTTTTACGACTTGCCCCATGGCGTGTGTAACGCCGTATTGCTGCCCCATGTGCAGACGTTTAACGCGTTGGTGTGTGCTGAACGTTTGACCGATGTGGCGCAGGCCATGGGGGCCGATGTTCGCGGTTTCAGCCCTGAAGAGGGCGCTCAGGCGGCGATCAACGCGATCCGTTGTCTGGCCGGCGACGTCGAGATCCCCGGTGGTTTGCGTGAACTGGGCGCCAAACTCACGGACATCCCGATCCTGGCCACCAATGCTCTGAAAGACGCGTGCGGCCTGACCAACCCACGGGCGGCGGATCAGCGCCAGATCGAGGAGATTTTCCGCAACGCGTTTTGAAGTGCGCGGATTGGGCGAACAGCCTTGAATGGATTGTTCGCCTGGTTTATGTACCCTTTGGCGAGACCGTAAATGTCCGGATACGCGCCCAATCGGAAACCTTGCCCGCCACGCGGTGAATGGCCGAAATCCGATGGGGGCCTGCCGACATCGATGCCTGTGTTCGCCAACTCAGGTCACCCTCCACCGTTGCCGAGGCAATCCACAGGTTGGCGTCGAGGTCAATAATGTCCACGATGCCACCGGGCTGTCGTACATCGCCTGATAGAACCGCAGCGTTATCCGTCTGTTCTCCTTCCTGCGGCGTGCCAATCGCAGGTGCAGCGACATCCGGTTGCAGGAGGACATTAAACAAACGAACGTCAGTCCATGGGGATGTTTCGTCGTCGAACGTTTGGCGGGCGTGAATACGGTGTGGTCCCTGCGCAAGATCGCCACTGAAACTAAAGGCCCATCGGCCGTTTGCATTGACGGGGCCTTTTCCGTGCAACTGTGTGTTTTCGATGTCCCACACTTCGACAAAAGCCATAGGTACACCGACGCCCAGTAAGAGTGTTGCCGGGCCCGTTTTGGTGTCTGCGGCAGGGTCGGTGATGACGGGGGCAGGTACGGACTCAATGTTGGAGTGGGGCGAAGTGCTCATGATGTGCTCTCGTTGCCGGGTGGAGTGAAGCGAGAGGTTGGCACGGTTCTTTTGATGGAGAACCTGTAAGAAGTAACAGTTCTTTAGGTTTTTTTGTTCGATGAATAATTGCGATTTCTTCTAAAAGACTGTCATTTCTATCAGTTGTGGTCTGTGGTTGACTCGGATCGAATGGCCCGGGAAACGGATCAAACCCGATCTCGTAAGGAGCCTACGAACATGTCACGAACTAACGCACGTGAAGCGCAGTCAGCCGGTGAAATCGATCGTTCCTTTGCAAATGCAGGGTTGCAAACGCTGCAATTCCCAGGTGCACGCAAGACCGTCGGTCAGGGTGTCGCGACAACGCCCACCGGTCAGATGATGGTTTGTGCGACCGTCACCGATGCATCGGGCAATGTGTGTTATGGCTTGGCGCGTCTGCTCGCCGATGGTCATCTTGATCCGACTTTTGGCCAGGCCGGCTATGTCGTGGGGCAATACAGGCGTGATGTGCCCTCACACGGCGGGACACTCAGCATCGATGCAAGCGGCGGGATCTGGGTGTGCGGACTCATCAAAGGGACGTCTGTCGATTACGAGCAAATCATTGCGCGCTTTCTGCCGGACGGTTCGCCTGATCTTGAGTTCGGTGACGGTCAGAGCGGTTACAAAATTGTTCCCATGCGCGTTCCTTCTCTCTTCGGTGCGGTGGCCGCAAGCCTTGAATTGGCGCAATCGGACCAAAAAGCGGCGGCGCACGACAGGTTGCTTTTTGCCACGTCGAAACAGGGGGGCGCGCTGCTTGCGCGCTTTTTCCTCGATGGCAGCGATGACACCGCGTTTAATGCCAACGGCTGGATCTACATCACGCACCCCGGCGTCGCCATCCAGTTGCAAGGCGTCACGCAACTGAACAGTGGGCTGATACTGGTTTATGGCAAGACAGAAGTCACCCATCAGGGGTGGATCATGGCGTTCGACAATGCCGGACAGGTTGCGAAGTCATTCGGCAATGACGGTACGTTGTTGTTGAACATTCGCAATGAAGGCACGCCGCTGGAAAGCTCGGTGAACGGCATCGTAGAGCAGTCGGCACAGCGCTTACTCTTGATCGGCGCCGCTGTCGAGGCGGCTGGCGGGGAGAAACGTCAACATGCGTTCATGACCGGTATCACCCACGGCGGCGAAATTGATCCGTCGTTCAATGGCGGCGCGCCGGTTCTTAGCGCTTCGACGCAACCACAGGAACTCAAGAGCTGGGTTGCTGGGTTTGCAGTGGGTGATTCTGCGGATCAGCGCATAGTCACCGTGGGTCAGACCTCGGGTGGGCATCGCAATCTGTTGACGGGGGGCTTCCTGAAGGACGGGGCGGTGGACGAGTCGTTTGATCTCGAGGGCACGGCCGAGATCGACTGGATCGCCCGCGATGCCTGCTTGCAAGACGCTTCGGTCGTGGTGCTGGGAACAAAGAACGAATCCGCACAGTTGATCCGATTGCTGACCCACAGTTGATAGGGCGTTGAAACACGGTTTCTTGGGGGGATGAGCGGTCTCGCGATGACAGTGCATTGCGTGGCACCGGCTAGCTCCACTGGTGTGTCGGGACCGAATCAGCGACTGGCCATTTAGCATTCACTCGGTTGAAACCGTTCGTTCAGGAGGGGATAGTGCGCGGCTGAAAAGCTATCGAGGAGCGGGATGTGACAATGAAGTCTGGATTGATCGGCGGTGTGGCGCTGTGTGGGTG
The DNA here is from genome assembly GCF_044743485.1 of Pseudomonas sp. NPDC087614. NCBI lineage: Bacteria > Pseudomonadati > Pseudomonadota > Gammaproteobacteria > Pseudomonadales > Pseudomonadaceae > Pseudomonas > Pseudomonas sp. NPDC087614. The sequence continues at coordinate 54,953 of NZ_JBIUWN010000002.1, forward strand.
GCTGATGGCGGGGCAGGTGTTTGCCGATTGCACGCCGGCGCCGGTAATGGGTGACGAGGATTTGTCAGTCTGCAAGGACTGGCCGGCTTACCCGGGACTGACCATCAGCGCCAAAACCCGGTTCACGCCTGCCGCCGCTGGCGCGCTCAGCACCCATGATCTGGACCTGTCGGTGCTGAAAGACGCGCAACCGAAGCCGGTTGCGACTTACCACCAGGCCACTGCTTTCGTGATGGATGGCGCCAGCTTGCGCGAGCTGACACTGGATACGGCGCGCTACAAACTCGCCCCCGACCTTCGCGCATTTGGTCTACGTGCACGACTCACCAATGGTTCTCGCCTCAATCCGATGGATGAAAGCCAGCTCTCGCTTTACGTCAGGGAGGGCGAAAAATTGCGCCCAGTCCTGCGTCAGTTGGTGGTTTATGAGTACGGCGGCGAGTGGGATGACAACTGCGCTGGGGAGCGCTTCGAGATCTCAAGAACTATCGATATCGCTAAAACGAGCTCCCACGGTTACGCAGACTTGATCGTCAAAACCCAGCAAACAGGCACGAAAAGCGAAGGTGAAGGGGACGCGTGTGAAGATAAAACCACCGTCTACAAACCGGTTTTGACAACCTTGCGTTATGACGGAAAGTCTTACGTCCTGCCGCCAGGTTTCAAAGGTCTGTAGCCAGCCTGCCAACAACGATTTTTATCAAGGAAGAACCATGCCTACCCCCACCAGACTCCTTATCGCCCTCGGTTTTCTGGCTGTCACTGCCCAAGCCCAAGCCGCCTGCACCACAAACGCTTTCGACGGCCAATCACTGTCACGCTGCATCGTCTGGCCGGCCTTCCCGAGTCAGGCGATCGCGGTCAAGTCCACCTACCTTGCTGATGCCGGTGGCGACGATGCCGGGGTGTTCGATCTGGATCTGGCGATCGTCAACGCCAGCAATGCCAAACCCGTCGCCACTTACCGTAAACCGGGCGCGTACAACTCCGATGCCGTGCGGTTTGATGATCTGCGTGTCGACACAGGCCGCTACCGACTGGCGCCGGATGTCCGTGCTTTTGGCCTGCGTTCGAAGTTCGTCCACAGTTCCCGCGCCATTCCCTACGAGAAAACCGATCTGGCGCTGTATGTGCGCGAGGGCAATACCTTGCGCCCGGTGCTGGAAGGTTTGGTGATCTACAAGAACAATGGCGAATTCATGAGTGATTGCGAGGGTTACGCCAGGAAGATCCGCAGAACCATCGAGGTCGGTTCATCAAGTCACTACGGTTTCGCCGATCTGATCGTCACCACCAGCGGCACCAAAATGAAAAACACCCAATCGGGAAAACAGTGCGTTTCAAAAAACACCAACCTGAAGAAAACCCGAATCACCCTGACCTACGACGGCCAACAATACGTCGTGCCTGAAGACCTCAGAGGTTACTGAACCGATGCTCACAGGCCTCAATCCGTCAATGAGCCCAGCCGCAGCTAGGGGGCAGACCGCGATATGCCGAATCTGCATGTCGGCATGCGTTTCTACGACGAGTCCTGACCCGACGCGTTGAGCTGATATAGACTGGCCGTCATTTGCGTCGTCATGTGCAGGTGTTCCATGACCCCATCGTTGTTAATGGCCGTACTGGCCTCGGGTTTCATTTATGGCATCACGCCGGGGCCTGGTGTGCTGGCGGTGTTCGGCATCGGCGCGGCGCATGGGCGCAGAGCGGGGGCAGGGTTTCTGTGTGGTCATCTGCTCGGGGATGTGGTTTGGTGCAGCACGGCGTTGATCGCGATTGTTGGCGCCCGAGAAATCGGCAGCACCGCATTTGATGTGCTCGGCGTGCTCAGCGGGGTGTATCTGTTCTGGCTCGGTTGGCGGGCGGTGCGTGCCCAGCGCCGCAACGATGACGAACCGCAAGGCGCGGCGCGCAGGCCGTTCTGGCACGGCATTGTGTTCGGCCTGACCAACCCCAAGGCTTACCCGGTCGCGGTGGCGACATTTACCGCGCTGTTATCCAGCCGCGCCGAATTGCTCAACTGGACGATGCTGCCGGCGCTGATCGCCTTGAGCTTTCTGGGCGGGTTGTCGGCTTACGCTATCCTCACCGGCGTTGTCGGCGCGCAGCGGGTGCGCGCGCTGTATCAACGGCATGAGCGGCTGATCACCCGTTTGTGTGGCGTGATGTTCATGGGGTTCGCCATCAATGCGCTGGTGCATGCACTGCCAGGGCTGATGCCGGACAGGGCTTGATTTTGTTTGCAGGGATGAGCACTCACAAGGTCAGGGATGGTTGATAAACGCTACATGACTTGGACTCCCACGCTGAACCATGGAAAGCCCAAACTCCGCGCCATTGGCGAGTTTCATCGACCTGTTGCTGGACGCCGTTTGTGCAGTCGATAAGCAAGGCCGCTTCGTTTTTGTCAGCGCGGCCTGCGAGCGGGTTTTCGGCTACACGCCAGACGAGTTGATCGGCCGTCCGATGATCGAACTGGTGCACCCGGCTGATCGTCAGCGCACCCTGGCGGCCGCCAGTCAAATCATGGGCGGTGAGCCCAAGCACAACTTCGAGAACCGCTACATACGCAAGGACGGCAGCGTGGCCCACATCCTCTGGTCGGCGCGCTGGTCGGAGGTCGATCAACTGCGCATTGCCGTGGCCCGTGACATTACCGAGCGCAAACAAGCCGAATCGCGACAAGCGGCGTTGTATGCGATTTCCGAGGCGGCGCATGCGTCGGAGGACTTGTTAGCGCTGTTCAAACGCATCCACCTGATCATCGGCGAGTGGCTGCCGGCACTGAATTTCTCCGTAGCGCTCTACGACGATCAGTGTGCTCAGCTGAATTTCCCCTATCACGTCAACGATCACGAGTTGCAGCCTGAACAACCCGGCACCGTCACCGGACGTCTGTGTGCGCAAGTCATCCGTAGCGGTAAGCCGATTCTTCTGACGCCGGAAAGTCCCGATTCGGCGCCCGATTTCGCCGCGCTGGTGGCGGGGCAGAATTCTTCTTGCTGGCTCGGCGTTCCGTTGAACTCGAAAAACGGCACCATCGGTGCGCTGATCGTCAAAAGCCTGCCGGGCGGCGAGCGCTACACCGAGCAAGACAAAGAACTGCTGCAATATGTCTGCGCCCAAGTGGCCACGGCCATTGAGCGTCAGCAGTTACACGCCCGTCTGCGACGCATGGCGCAGTACGATCAACTGACGCAATTGCCCAATCGTGAGTTGCTTCGCGATCGCGTGAAGGCTGCGTTGACCTGCGCCCGCGAACAAAAGGGGCACATGGCGTTGCTGTATGTCGATCTGGATCGTTTCAAGCAGGTCAACGACACTTTCGGGCATGCCGTGGGCGACATGCTGCTGCAAACCGTGGCCAGTCGCCTCAAGGGTTGCGTGCGCGAGACTGACACGGTGGCGCGCATTGGCGGTGACGAATTCGTTGTGCTGCTGCACAGCGTTCAAGCAACGGAAGATGCCGACAGCGTGGCGCAAAAGCTGCGACAAGTGCTGGTACAACCCATGCGCCTGGATGGCCACAACTTGCAAATTGAACCGAGTATCGGCGTCGCCCGCTACCCCGAGCACGGCCGCGAGGAACAGCAACTGTTCCGCCATGCCGATCAAGCAATGTATGCCGCCAAACGGCTGAATCATCGGGCGCTGGATATCTGAACGGGGGGGCACCGTTCGTCGTGGTAACTGCAACTTTTCTAAACCTTTGTCGGCCAGGAAATTCTCAATCAATGCAGGGCATCTGCTCGCCGCGCTCATTATCAAGAGCGAGAGAAACCTGCCGGATACAAGTCATTCGAACTGGGCAAACTTCGCCAACGACCGAACGAAGGCTTCTGAAACGGGTCGCAAGGGTGGGGAAATCACCACAACGACTGTCGAAAACCGAAAGGAGTCAAGCCCGTTCAGACATCGACGTCGTCGGTGAAGGTGATTTTGATTGAGCGGCGGGGCCTGAGCTTCCGCTTGAATTTACAGAGAAGGAGGGCGCGACCATGAGCCGGATGGCCACCCGTATACGCACTTTCAGTTTTGTCACCGTACTGGGCCTGTTTGCCAGCAGTGCTTTCGCCCAGTCGCCCGCCGAATTCATCAACGATGCGTCCGCCAAAGGCATGGCCGACATCGAGGCCAGCCGTATGGCGCATCAGAAGACCGAATCCAAAGAGGTCAAGGATTACACCATCGTGGTCATCAACGACCGCACCACGGCCAACCAGCACTTGGCGAAGATTGCCAAAAAGCTCGATCTTCCCGTCGCGCCCCGTGAAGAAATGGCCGACAAGGCCAAGCAACTGATACCGCAAGTGAAGGACGGCGCGACCTTCGACCAGGCCTACGCCGCCAGTCAGGTGAAAGCCACCGAAGAAGCCATTGAGCAGATCCAGCAGCAAGCGCAGACCACCGACGTGCCGGAGATCAAAGCCTTCGCCGATGAGACGTTGCCCAAACTGCAAAATCACCTGCAAATGGCCCGAGCGCTGCAAGCCAGCCGCTAAGGGCAGACCTCAAATAAAAACGGCGCTTTGGCGCCGTTTTTGATTATCAGCAGTCATTCAAGGTTCAACACTGCTCCCTCGCCCAGCTTGCGGAAGTGTTCGGACAACGCCTCCAGTTGCTTCAAATTCGGTGCTTCCAAGCTGAACATGGCTTCTGCTAACTAACAGTAATCCATCAATCTTCAAATGCAGAATGTCGGTGTCGCGGTTCTGCGTGTTCTGGATCAGGAGAACCATCAGGAAGGTGATGATGGTGGTCGAGGTATTGATGATCAGTTGCCAAGTGTCGCAGTAATGAAAAATCGGCCCGCTCAAACCCCACAACCCGATCAAGATCAACGCCACCATAAAAATCTTCGGGATTCCGGCTAGAGTACGAATTTTTGCGAGATTTTTGCGAATTTCATAGCTGTGGTCATTATGGGTGGGTGGGCGTTTGAAATCCTGACACTTATGGATTGCCGAAAATTTTACTTAGAACTGTCTGCCATCAATGAAGGTATGTGAAATCCATCGACGATGGCTTCTCCGTTTAGTGGGCGAACTTCCATTGTGCAGGTTTGTGTCTAGTATCAAGTGGTAGTCAAATTGCCAGCAGCTCATTACACGGATCGACATCACGCAAGAGGCCACTCATGGAATTCTTCGAAAAGCTAGCCAGCTTAGCCGCTAAAGTCCGATTGCAGAGCGCTGCAATCCATACGGAAGAAGCGACGAAAAATGCGTTCGTCATGCCATTCATCAGTACGGTCTTGGGATATGACGTCTTTGACCCGACGGAGGTAACGCCCGAATTTGTCTGTGACGTGGGTACGAAGAAGGGCGAGAAAATAGATTACGCCGTCATGAAAGACGGCGAAGTACAGATACTCATCGAGTGCAAGAAAATTGGTGAGTCACTGCATATCAATCATGCATCTCAGCTCTTTCGGTATTTTCACGTCACTAGCGCTCGTATATCAATCCTAACTAACGGACAGGTCTACAAGTTTTTCACCGACTTGGACGCCCCGAACAAGATGGATGAAAAGCCATTTTTGGAACTGGATCTCTTGGATATAGACGAGTATTCAGTTCCCGAACTGATCAAATTGACAAAATCGGCATTTGATGTTGATTCCATCATAAGTGCGGCTGGCGAATTGAAGTATGTCAGTCAAATAAAGAAGGTTATTGCGGCTCAGGTCAGCAAACCGGATGATGATTTCGTGAAGGTTTTCGCCTCTCGTGTTTATGACGGTGTGATCACGCAAAAAGTACGTGAGCAATTTCAAGAACTGACAAGAAAAGCCGTTGTGCAGTTTTTAAATGACCAGATCAATGACCGGCTCAAATCTGCAATGAGTGGAGCTATTCAACCTGCGTTAGCGTCTTTGCCTTCAGCTTCTGTCGGGACTGATCCAGTAGATCCGCGTGACGAATCAGACGACAAAATTTTAACAACGCTGGAAGAGTTAGAGGGATATCACATCGTTCGAGCGCTGGTACGGTCGGTGGTCGATGCCAAGCGAATCGTTCAGCGAGACACGCAGAGTTACTTTGGGATTTTGCTGGATGACAACAATCGCAAACCCATCTGTCGATTGCATTTCAATCGGTCGCAGAAGTACATAGGTATTTTTGATGAAGAAAAAAACGAAACACGTCATCCGATCAGCTCAGTCGATGACATCTATGAGTATTCAGATCATTTGAAAAAAACAGTTGGATACTACGACTAATCGATAAATCGGCCTTAAAGGCCGATTTTCAATTTTCTACGATTTATTGACGTGACCCATCGCTTCACGATACTGACGGATCAGCATGAAACTCAACTTACATTTGGCGATGCGAAGTGCCGTCGTGTAAGTCCGAAAGGTCAAGGTCGGGTTCGGTTGGTATGAGCATTAGGCGCGGTTCTGAAAGTTTGTCGTCGCGCGCGACGGTCATGCGATAAATGACGTAGCTGTACTAGCAATCACGTTAGGGATCTTCTATCGAGCAGTTGGCGGTGAACTGACACCCTTTGCAATGTAGCTCTGGAACCGGCTGTATAGCAGCCTGTATCGTGGCGAAACTGTTGAAAGTCCCAAAAGGAAAACACAATGAGTTGGTCCGCCAAACAATACGTCGCTTTTGAAGATGAACGTACCCGCCCGGCCCGCGATCTGCTGGCGGCGATTCCCACGGCGCAGGCCCGGTCAGTGGTGGATATCGGTTGCGGTCCCGGCAACTCGACGGCGCTTTTGGTGCAGCGTTTTCCAGGGGCAAAAGTCAGCGGGCTCGACAGTTCACCGGACATGATCGACGCAGCGCGCAAGCGCTTGCCACAGTTGCAATTCGACGTGACCGAGATTGATCAATGGGCCGATGCGGGTCCGTTTGATGTGATCTTCGCCAACGCGGTGTTGCAGTGCGTACCGGATCACGCCAGTTTGCTGCCGGCGCTGGCAAGCAAACTCTCGTCGGGCGGCAGTCTGGCGATTCAAATGCCCGACAACCTCAATGAGCCTTCCCATCGACTGATGCGCGAAGTCGCCGCCAACGGCCCATGGGCCAGCAAACTCGCCGGCGCCGCCGGTCAGCGAACCGATATGGCAAGTGCCGGTGATTATTTCTCGATGTTGCGACCGCATTGTGCCCGGGTCGATGTGTGGCGCACGACGTATCACCATCAGTTGTCAGGCGGGGCAGCGGGGGTGGTGGAGTGGTTCAAGGGCAGCGGGTTGATTCCGTTTCTGGACCCGCTGACCGAGGCGCAGCGCACGCAGTATCTGGAGCAGTATCTGGCAGAAGTCGCGAAGGCTTACCCTGCGCTGGCGGATGGCTCGGTGCTGTTGCCGTTTCCGCGGTTGTTTATTGTGGCGACGCGTTGAGATTCGACTTGAGAAGTCAGGCGTTGCCGCAACTCTCTCCCTTTGGGAGAGGGTCTTTGGTTCTATTGCAATCTCAGCGTTGCACCGCCACCAACATCATCATCGGCCGCTCCTGTTCTTCAGCCAGCGCCGGTTGCGCTGCGATATCCGCATCGCTTGGGCCCCATTCGTTGACATGGCGAATGCTGAAACCCGCGCCAATCAATGAATTGAGCAACGTGCCGACCGTGCGATGCTGTTTGATCACGCCCTCGGCCAGCCAGTTCGTTACGCGTTCGCCTTCCAGCTGATAACTGTCCAGCGGCCAGCGCTTGCGACCTTCACTGTCGATCAGCCAACCCGGATTGCGCGGTGCCATGAAGATCGGGTGCTCGATGGAAAACACGAAGTGCGAACCCGGTTTCAGCGCGCTGTAGAGGTGGGCAAACAGCCCCGGCAGATCCTTGATGTAGTGCAGCGCGAGCGAGCTGTAAGCCAGGTCATAGCAGCAGGCGGGCAAGTCGAGTTGTTCAAGGTCGGCACGTTCGTAGCGGATGTTCGCTGCTGTGGTGGTTTGGCGTGCGCGTTCCAGCATTTTTTCCGAGACATCCAGCCCCAGCACGTTAGCCGCGCCCTGTTCGCTGGCCCAGCGGCTGAACCAGCCATAGCCGCAGCCCAGGTCCACCACGTTCAAACCATGCAGGGGGGGCAGCAGCGCTTTGAGCGCCGGCCATTCCGGCGCGGCATCGAGGCCGCCGATGGAGCGGTTCATCTGGCTGTAGCCCTGGAAAAACTCGGGATCGTCGTAAATGTTTTGAGTCATGGGTGAAGTGCTCTTTTGAGTTCAGTCGTCAGCGGCAAATTGGCCGTGATTGGGATTCCCTCGAAAGTGATGACGCGTATTCGTCGATGGCCGCGCAGGGGGGAGGGGGTGGTTGATGAGGAAATGCTAGCGGGGCGCGCGCCAAGTGAGAACCGGTGCAGTGTTGTCGATCTGTAAAGTCGGGCGAATTGCCGTTTTTTTGTGGGTGCGTAAACGCTTTCTGGAGGCCGTGTTTAAAGGTATTCGGTGTTACGTCCTGAAGCCTGCAAACCCTTGAGCTGTTGCCTGCCGGTACGCCAGAATTCGCCGGCTTGTGTGCCTGGAGGGTGGTCGGTAACTTGATAGGCCAAATCATGGGCTCTACCAACGAGCCCGAACCGGTGTTTCTCGCCATTCCGGCGTACGACACCGAGTCCCTGCTTGCTTTCTACAGCGCGTAAAAAAACCGGCCATCAAGGCCGGTTTTTTCTGTTTCTGCATCCCCCGCCGAACAGTGCGACGTGAGACCTCTATTCGATTGGAGCGGGTAGAGGGAATCGAACCCTCGTCGGAAGCTTGGGAAGCTACTGTTCTACCATTAAACTATACCCGCTCAGAGCGGCTGACTTTGTACCAGAGTCGCCAACGAATTTGAAGTTTTCTTTTGCGTGCGATGGCTTTAAATCGCTGAAAACGGTCAATCGCGGGCGAGCGCTGCGGGTAAGTAAACGAAAACCTCAACCCGGCAGGCTCGCTCGCGACGACGCTTTTTCAAATGGCCAGTGCATGGTGATCCTGAACAAACGAGTAACGCGTTCGGCTCGCCTGCGGTGCCGGTTTCAGAAAGCCGAGCAGGGCGTTCTGGCTATCTCGGCAGGCAGCCTTGTGCTCCATGTCGAGAAAGTGTCCGGTGGCCTGCAGCGTGGTGAAGGTGCTCTGAGCCACATGGTTGCCGAACAGGCGCGCATCGTCGGCGGCGGTGTACTCGTCCCATTCTCCGTTGAGAAACAGCACCGGCACGTTGATTTTCTGCGCTGCATTCAAATAGCACAGACGATCACTGTGCAGCACGTCGCTGATGTGGAAGTGCATCTGCCCGTATTCGTGCTCGGCCAGGCTGCTGACGTGGCGGTAGTTGAAGCGCTTGAACAGCGACGGCAGGTGCTTGCCGATGGTGCTGTTGACCAGTTCACCTACCCGATCGCCATCGCGTTGGCCGAGGTAGTCGACGCCGCGCTCCAGGTAATCGAGCATGTGCGCGTTGATCACCGGAGAGAACGAGCTGATCACGGCTTTTTCGATGCGCCGAGGCTGGTGTGCGAGGGCAACCAGTGTGGCGGCGCCGCCCCAGGAAAACGACAGCACATGCTCAGCGCCGAAGTGGTCGATCAGTTCCAGCAGGATCTGCCCTTCGACTTCTTTCGTCAGATGTTTCTCGTGCAGGTTGTGGGCTTTTGACTTGCCCGCGTAGGGCTGGTCGTAGCAGACCACGTTGAATTGCGGGTGCAGGTTTTTCACAGTCTGTGCAAACGACGCAGTCGTGGCCATCGAGCCGTTGACCAGGATGATGGTCTTTTCTGCGGCGTCTGCGCGATAGAACTCCGTGTAAACCCGATACTGACCCTGTATATCCAGCACAGCGATTTCTGGCCTCATGTCATAAGACTCCTGGCAAGCAAGCGGGTATGCGCGCAAATAGAGATTGCACGAGCTTTGTGACAGGTAGGCATACGCCTGAAATTTGCTTGGCCCATGTCGATCCGGTACGGCAGGTCGACGGGTATTGTTATTGGCGGGCAGTCTGCCGGCTGAGGCGCAGCCCTGAGGGCTGTCTACCGGCAAAAAGTTTCTTAGAGGTATGTTGTGACTCGTCGGTCACATTTCGGCCGACGTCCTGATTCAAGCAGGGGGATCGGGATCGCGCAAGTGCCGTTGGTAAATTCTTTGACGACTTCTGCTGAGCGGTCGCGGCTTTAGAACAATTGAATCTCTTCGGTGCGCAAAGCGCGGTACTCGCCCGGTTTTAGCGCGTGATCGAGCAGCAACGGGCCGATGGAATCGCGGTGCAGGCGCAGGACTTTATTGTTGAAGTGACCAAACATGCGCTTCACCTGATGGTAGCGGCCCTCGACGATGCTCAAGCGCGCCGACCTTGGGCCGAGCAACTCCAGATGCGCCGGTTGCGTGGTCAGATCCTCGAAAGCAAAGTAGATCCCCTCGGCAAACGTGAGCGCATAGTGCGCGCCAATGTCCTGTTCGGTCTCCACGTAATAGACCTTCGGCAATTTGGTCTGCGGCTGGGTCAGGCGTCGCGACCAGGTGCCATCGTTGGTGATCAACATCAGCCCGGTGGTGTTGAAGTCCAGGCGTCCGGCGATGTGCAGGTCGTCTTTGTCCGGCTCATCGATCAGGTCGAGCACGGTCGGGTGTTGTGGGTCGCGGGTGGCGCTGACGCAACCTGCAGGTTTGTGCAGCATGAAGTAGCGCGCCGGTTTGCCGAGTTGCAGCACTTGGTCATCGACTTCGACGCGGCTGAACTCCAGTACATCGCTGTGGGGATCGATGACGACTTTTCCGTCAACCCGCACGCGCTTTTCCACCAGCAACAGGCGAACCTGCTGACGGTTGTAGCGGGGTAGATTGCTGAGGAAGCGGTCAACGCGCATGTTCAGGTTTCGCTGGGTGAAGGGGCGCGCATCTTACGGGATCGTCTGGCTGGCCGCTTGCAGTTGCGCCTGGACCTGCGCGCACCGTGGGCACAGGCAGGATGTGTCGCGCAGTTCGGGCGGCAATGCTTCGAGCACGGCCGGGTCGATGCTCACGCCGTAGCACCAGCAGGCGCGGTCGGCGGTGCGTGGGTCGGCCAGGCTGCAGTCGTTGCGGGTACCGCAGGCCGGGCAGAGGTCGGGTCTTGCATTGATGTCAGGCATAGGTCGAGTGGGGCATTTCCACGCAGGTGCGGTTGCGGCCGGTTTGCTTGGCCCGGTACATCGCATGATCGGCCCGGGACAGCAGGCTGTGCAAGGTGTCATCGCGTTGCAGGGTGGTGGCACCGATGCTCACCGTCAGATTTAGCGTATGGCCGTTGTAGGTATATTCGTGCTGTTCGACGTGCTGACGGATCTTCTCGGCAATGTTCTGACCGGTTTCGCCGTCGGTGTCCTTCAGCAAAACGATAAATTCCTCACCGCCCCAGCGGCAGACGATGTCGGCATGGCGCAGGCAACTCTGTAGATCCCGGGCGAAACCGATCAACACTTGATCGCCTGCCATGTGGCCGTAGGTGTCGTTCAGCACTTTGAAGTGATCGAGATCGAGCAGCAACGCGGTCAGCGGCTTGGTCTCGCGTTGCGCTTCGTGCAGGGCTTGCGCGGCCAGCAGATCAAAGCCGCGCCGGTTCGGCAGTTCGGTGAGGCTGTCGAGCGTGGCCTGGGCCTGGATTTTCGATTGAAACCGTTTGATCACACGGTTCAGCACTGCCAACACAATCAAGGTCACCAGCAGGCAAATCAGCAGATTGAGGTACAGCGACTGACGGATTTCACTCAGTGCACCGTCCTCGCGTTTATCAACGAACAGGTACCAGTTCAACTCCGGGATAAACCGCACGTTGAGGAAGTGCCCCTGACCGTGGGCGGAGTATTCGTAGCGGCCGCTGTGGGGCTTGGGCAATTGGCTGACCAGGCTTTTCATGCTGTCTATTTCGCCGAGGCTCTGGCCAATGTGCGCGCCTTCAGGTCCGCCCTGGGCACCGGTCAATACCAGCCGGCCAAAGGTGTCGACGAAGTAAACACTGCGTTGATAGCGCTGTTGGTATTTGTCGATCAGCTTGATCACCGCGTCCACCGTCAGGCCGACACCCGCCGCGCCGATGAAGCGGTTGTGGTAGTCGTAGACCTTGTAGTTGATGAAGAACGTCAGGTTGTCCTTGTTGGCCAGATCCGGGTCGACGTTGATCTCGTACGGGTCTTTCATGTCGCGCACGCGAAAGTACCAGGCGTCACGCGGCTCCTCGACCTTGACCTGCTTGAGCACGCCTTTGGCGTGGTAGTAGGTGAGGGTGCTGTTGGAGACGAAAAACGCGGTGTAGGCGCCGTAATGGGTCATGACTTCGTCGAGATAACGGGTCATCTGCTCGGGGTTCTGTTCGCCGTTTACCACCCAGTCGCGCATGAAGGTATCGCGGGACATCATCGAGGAAATCAGGATCGGCCTGACAAGGTCTTTCTGGATTTCCGAATACACGGTGTCGGACGTCAGCGGCAGTTCGGTGTTGACGATGTTGTCGCGGATCGACGTGCGCGAGGCGTAGTAGCTGAGCAACGAGGTGGCGAGGAAACCGGCGCCCAGCAGGGCGATCAGCGTCAACACCAGTGAACGTTGGGAGTACAGCGCAGAGCGATGCGGCATGGCAGATCCGTTGGCAGTGGCCCGATGGCAAACATTCTAACGGGACTGCGGGGCAAATATCTGCTCCATGTGCGGTGCGAATGGTCGTTCCTGTACTGGCCTGAAGTGGCGCCACCCCTTATCGGTGTGCGCCTGCTCGCGATGGGGCCGTGACATTCACCCATGGTGTGGCTCAAACACTGCTATCGCGAGCCGGCTCACGCCTGCCAAGGAGCGCCTCAGGCCAGGGTTTTCAGATAGGCCCGCCATCCGCCCAGATGGCTGATATCCACGGCGCCCTCCAAGCCATACGGCTCACAGATGAACCCGCTCTCCCAGCGCCCATCCGCCAGTTGCACCTTGCCCAGGCCGAGCGGGGCGGGAATACCGGTAAGGAAGGAGCCCAATTCGCTGCTCGGCAACTCCCAGACTTCCACCGCAATGGCCACACCGCCATCCTTCACCCTGACCATGCCCGGGCGCTTCGGTGGGCCACCCGCCAGGGCGTGAAGTTGATAGTCCGGCGAGCTGAGCGTGGTTTCCAGCAAGCGCCCACCCCGTTGCGTGAGCTGCCCGTTCAACGGCAAACCATCCAGATGCGCGCCGCACACCACCACGCGCGCGCGGTCATTGCGCGCCACGTTCGCAGGTGATGGCTGCGCGCAATCTTGCTGGCGCTGCAGCGCATCCGCCACGCTCAACAGGTATTGATCGGTGAACGCCCGTCCGAACAGCGTCACGCCCCACGGCAAACCATTGGCCATGAACGCGCTTGGCACGGCGACGGCGGCGTAATCGAGCAGGTTCATGAAGTTGGTGTAGTAACCGAGTTCGGAATTGCGCAGCACCGGTTCGGCGTCCAATTGCGCCAGTGTCACGGGACGGCCGAGGGTCGGGGTCAGCACGCAGTCGAGGTTTTCGAGGGCCTGATCGCAACGCGCTTTCAGGGCTTGCAGCCGATATTGGGCGCGGAAGGTCTGCACGCCCGTCACCGCCGCAGCTTTGGCCAGCACGGCGCGGATCACCGGCAAGACCGCTTGGGGATTCTCTTCCATCAATTCGCCCGCCACGCTGTAGCGCTCGGCGACCCACGGCCCTTCGTACAGCAAGCGTGCGGCTTCCAGGAACGGCGACAAATCCAGCTCGACCGCTTCGCCACCCAGGGCCTGGAGCCGGTCGATGGCATCGCCGAACAGCAGCGGGCCTTCGACGCAGCCGAAAAACTCCAGATCCTGCGCACGCGGGACCCCGAAGCGAAACGGCTGTGGCGCACCGAATGCCGAGCCGTCATTCCACGCCGGATTAGGGCGGCTGTACTCATCCCGTGGATCGAGTTTTGCGGTCAGTGCCAACAACTGACTGGCCTCGCGCGCGGTCGCGGTAAACGTGGTGACGCAATCCAGCGTCCGGCACGCCGGCAGCACCCCGGCCGTGGAGATCAGCCCTTTGCTGGCTTTCAAACCGATCAGGTTGTTCAGGGCCGCCGGCACCCGCCCTGACCCTGCAGTGTCGGTGCCCAGGGCAAAACTCGCCACGCCCAACGCCACCGCCAGCGACGAACCGGCGCTGGAACCTCCGGACGGATATTGCGGCAACACGCTGTTCGGACATGCGCCGTAGGGTGAGCGGCTGCCATTGAGGCCAGTCGCAAACTGATCGAGGTTGGTCTTGCCCAGCGGCACCGCTCCCAGCGCAATCAACTGCTCGACGATGGTCGCCGAACGCTGCGGCATATACGCGAACGCTGGGCACGCGGCGGTGGTGGGGATACCCGCCAGATCGATGTTGTCCTTGATCGCAAACGGCACGCCGTACAGCGGCAGGCTGTCGATGTCGCGGCCGTCGAGGGCGGCGAGGTACGGCTCCAGTTCTTCGACACTGAGCAAGTGGATGAACAGGTGATAGTCGGGATTCAGCGCGGCGGCTTTTTCGCGCAGTGCAGGCAGCAATGTGCGGGGTGTTGTTTCGCCCTTGATATAGGCCTGGCGCAGAACATCGAGTTGCAGATTCATGAGTTGATCCTTTTACAAATGGGTTCAGTCGAGTTCCAGCACCACGACCCGTTGACCTGCGCGCACCGCCGAACCCGGCTGCACACGAATTTCGCGTACGACGCCAGCCATTGGCGCGAGCACAGGGATTTCCATCTTCATCGATTCGAGAATCACCAGCACATCACCCGCCGCGACGCGGCTGCCAGCCTCGACTTGCACTTGCCAGAGGTTGCCGGCGATATGGCTTTCGATGCTCTGCAGGCCGTGCGCCAACGGTGCGTCCTCGGTTGATGGCGGCGCCACCTCTTCGCTGTCGAAGTGCGCCTGACCACTGGCGATCCAGCGTTCGCGCTCGGCGTTGAACGCGCCTTGTTGTTGGCTGCGAAACGCACTGATGCTGTGCGCTTCGCGGCTCAGAAAATCCTGATACTCAGCGAGGTTGAGCTGGCTGTGCTCGATGTCCAGTTCAAAACGCCCGAGGGGGAAATCCCTGCGGATGCGCAGCAACGCTTCGGCGCTGACCGGGTAAAAACGAATCTGGTCGAAGAAACGCAGCAGCCACGGTTTGCCATCGAATGCCGCCACTTCGCGGTAGCGATTCCACATCTGTAACGTGCGCCCGACGAACTGATAACCGCCCGGGCCTTCCATGCCGTACACGCACAGGTAAGCGCCACCAATACCCACCGAGTTTTCGGCGGTCCAGGTGCGTGCCGGGTTGTATTTGGTGGTGACCAATCGATGGCGGGGGTCGAGCGGAGTGGCCACCGGCGCGCCGAGGTAGACGTCGCCAAGGCCCATCACCAGATAGCTCGCATCGAACACCGTGCGCTGTACTTCGTCGAGGTCCGGCAGGTCATTGATGCGGCGGATGAACTCCAGATTGCTCGGGCACCATGGGGCATCCTTGCGCACGGTGGTCATGTATTTCTCGATCGCCAACTGACAGGCCGGGTCGTCCCAGGACAGCGGTAAATGCACGATGCGCGACGGCACCTGCAAATCCTTGGCCGCGCACACCGCGTCCCACTCCCCGGCGACGATGCCGAGCAGGTCGGCGAGTGGCAATTGCTCGGGCTGGTAGTGAACTTGCAGCGAGCGAATGCCCGGCGTGAGGTCGATCACGCCGTGCAGGGATTTGCTTTCCAAAGCTTGCATCAGGGCGTGAGCGCGGAAGCGCAGGACCAGATCGAGTTCAGGCTCGCCGATTTCCAGCAACAGGTGAGTATCCCCGCAGACTCGCGCAACAAGCCGCCGATCCCCCTGACCCAACTCCAACACCACAGGCGACACCAAACCCTGTGGGAGCGGGCTTGCTCGCGAAAGCGGTGTGTCAGGCACATCAATGTTGACGGACACGGCCTCTTCGCGAGCAAGCCCGCTCCCACAGGGGGTATCCCATTTCAGGGCGAGTTCGCGGGCGGTTTTGAGGACCACCGGGATGAACTGGATTTTATCGCCAGCCTTGAGCTGCCCTAGCTGCCACAGATCGGCTTCGATCACCGTCACCGGGCACACAAACCCGCCGAGGCTCGGGCCGTCCGGGCCGAGGATCACCGGCATGTCACCGGTGAAGTCCACGGCGCCGATGGCGTAGGGATTGTCGTGAATGTTTGAGGGGTGCAACCCGGCCTCACCACCGTCGGCGCGCACCCATTCCGGTTTCGGGCCGATCAGGCGCACGCCAGTGCGGCTGGAGTTGAAGTGCACTTCCCACGGGCTCGCGAAGAAGGTGTCGATGGCGTGTTCGGTAAAGTATTCCGGTGCGCCGTGAGGGCCGTACATCACGCGAATCTGCCGCACGGCCGGCAACACGCTGATGTGCTGCGCCGCAAGTTGTTGACCGGCGCTGCGATCGGCCAGCGCCGGTATGTGCAACACGTCGCCAGTGCGCAGCGCACGACCGCCATGGCCGCCGAACTGGCCGAGGGTGAACGTGCTTTTGCTGCCCAGATAGTCCGGCACCTGCAAGCCGCCGCGCAGGCACAGATAACTGCGCGCCCCGGCGCCGTTGATGCTGCCAAGGTTCAACGTCGCGCCCGCCGGGATCAGCAGCGCGGTGTTCATCGGCACGGTTTGACCCTCGCACGCCAAGGCAATCGGCGCCCCGGTCACCGCCACCACCGCCTCGCAGTTGAAGCGCAACATCGGCCCGCTCATGGTGATTTCCAGCGCCGCTGCGCCATCGGCATTGCCAAGCAGGCGATTGCCCAGACGCAGCGCCCGGCTGTCCATGGGCCCCGAGGGCGGCACACCGACGGCCCAGTAACCGAGGCGACCGGGATAATCCTGCACGCTGGTTTGTGTGCCGGCGCTGAGCACCTCAAAGGTATTGGCGCGATAAACCAGGTTCTCCAGGCAACGGGTCCACGGCTCACCGCTGGCGAACGGGGTGTCGAGCAGAATCTGGCGCAGGTAATCGCGGTTGGTTTCCACGCCGTACAACTGGCTGTCACTGAGCGCCTGATGCAGTTCTGTGCGCGCTTGTTCACGGGTCGGTGCCCAGGCGATGACTTTGGCAATCATCGGGTCGAAGTACGGCGGGATCTCGCAGCCAGCCTCGACCCACGTGTCGATACGCAACTGAATGCCGTTGGCCGGTGGGAATTCAACAGCCGTCAGCAGGCCCGGGCTTGGCTGAAAATCACGCCCCGGATCTTCGGCATACAAGCGCGCCTGAATGGCATGGCCGCCGGGTTTCAGGTCGCGGTACAACTCGGCGAGCGGCGCCAGCTCACCCGCGGCCAGTTCGACCATCCAACGCACCAGATCCACGCCCCAGACCTGTTCCGTGACGCCGTGCTCGACCTGCAAACGTGTGTTCACTTCAAGAAAATAGAAGCGCTGCGCCACGCTGTCGAAGACAAATTCAACGGTGCCGGCGCTCCGGTAATTGACCGCTTTGGCCAGTTTGATCGCCGCTGCACACAGCTCATCGGCCATGCCGACTGGCAGGTTGGGCGCTGGGGTTTCTTCGAGGACTTTCTGGTTGCGCCGCTGCACTGAACAGTCGCGCACACCGAGGGCGATGACTTCGCCGCGACCATCGCCGAATACCTGCACTTCCAGATGCCGGGCGCGCTGAATGTATTTCTCGATGAACACCCCGGCGTCGCTGAAGTTGTTCTGGCCCAGACGCTTGACCGCTTCGAATGAGTCGCTCAATTCGCTGGCGCTGCGGCACACGCGCATGCCGATGCCACCGCCGCCAGCGGTGCTTTTGAGCATGACCGGGTAGCCGACGTGCTCGCCAGCGATCAGCGCCGCGTCGAGGCTGTCGAGCAGTTCGGTGCCTTCGAGCATGGGGACGCCGTGCTGTTTCGCCAAAGCGCGCGCGGTGTGCTTGAGGCCGAACACCCGCAGTTGCTCCGGCGTCGGGCCGATGAAGGCGATGCCTTGGGCTTGGCACGCTTCAGCGAAAGCGGCGTTTTCCGAGAGAAAACCGTAGCCGGGATGAATCGCCGTGGCGCCGCTTTCTTTGGCAATGGCGAGGATTTTATCGACCGCCAGATAAGTGCTGGCCGCTGCACCTTCACCAAGGCTGTGGGCTTCATCGGCTTGCAGGATGTGCAGGCTGGCGGCATCGGCTTGGGCGTAAACGGCGACGCTTTTGACCTGCAACGGCGCGAGGGTGCGCAGAATGCGGCAGGCGATGGCGCCACGGTTGGCGATGAGGACTTTTTCGAACATGGCATAACCCCTGAAGGGGAAGCGGGCCGTCCCGCCGTTTTTCGACTGGCATCCGGGTCGTCCCGGATGAAAAACACGTTCTCCCAATCAGCACAAAACCCTTGTGGGAGCGGGGCGTGCGGACGGTTTCAGGCACTGCCCGGATCGGGCCTGGCATAAGGCAAACAACCAGCGGCGCAATTTCAGTTCCATACCAGCAGCTCCGCAGGGGTCGGGTTGTAGGCGTTGCACGGGTTGTTCAGTTGCGGGCAGTTGGAGATCAGCACGATCACGTCCATCTCGGCGCGCAGGTCGACGTATTTGCCCGGCGCGGAAATCCCGTCTTCGAAGGTCAGTCCACCGTCGGCAGTGACGGGGACGTTCATGAAGAAATTGATGTTCGGCCCGATGTCGCTTTTGCCCAGTCGCCCATCGTGCACGCAGGCGCGCAGGTAGTTATCGCGGCAGCTGTGCATGTAGCGTTTTTCCAGGGCGTAGCGCACGGTGTTGCTCTCTTGCGCACACGCGCCGCCGAGGGTGTCGTGGCGTCCGCAGGTGTCGGCGACGAGGGTCAGCATCGGTTTGCCCAGATTGGAATAGAGCACGCTGCCGGTGCTCAGGTAGACGCTGTTCTGCCGACGCAAGGTGCGTTGCACGTCGTAGCGTTCTTTGGGGTTGGCGAGGCTGTAGAACAAGGTGTCGATCGCCTGGTTGCCTTCCAGATCAAGAATGCGCAGGGTCTGGCCGGCCTTGACCTCCATCAGCCAGGGTTCGCCGGCAGGGATGGTCGCGCGGTAGACCGCGGTGTCGGGTCGTCTGTTTTCGCAAACGTCAGCAGTAGCGATGGCAAATGACATGGCGGCGATCCTCAGGCGAACAAACGGTCAGTGTTGATAAATCCGCGCTCGTTCTCGGGGCGCGAGGTGCGGCAGTGTTCGGCGACGCTGGCGTCGGCGTTCATCCAGCTCAGCTTCAATGGTTTTGGCGCGTAGTCCGGCGCCGGGTCCATCGGGTGTTGCAGGGCGGTGAGCACCACCAGTGTGTCCATCGGTGCGTATAACTCGATGTAGTCGCCAGCCTTGGAGTGGTCTTCGACGAAATGCAAATGTCCCGCTTGATCGACGTTCACGCGGCTGAACAGGTTGAGGGTCATCAGCAGGTCGGACAGGCCCAGCCCCCACTTGCCCAGCTCCACCAACAGGTTGTCGGTGCCATTGCGAAAGAAGCCATTGCGCAGTTCCTGATAGCGGCCCTGGCCGTACTTGTGCGCGACTTCTTCTGCGCAAAGCACACCGCCGAGGCTGTCGCTCCAGCCGCAAGTGTCGGCGGTGATGGCGGCCAGCACGCGGCCCATGTCCGAATACAGGCAGTGGCCGGTGGTGAGCTTGGCGGTGTGTTGGCATTTGAGGCTGTCGGGCAGGTTCAGCCGCTCGGTTTTTTCGTTGGCGTTGAGCAGGGTCAGGCTGACGTTGGCGCCACCGCGCAGATCGGTCAGGCGCAGCAATTGGCCACGCTTCAACACGAAGGAACGGTGACCGCCACCGGGCAGCATTTCTTCTGCGAACGGTGGGAACAGTTGGGTCGAATCAGTCATTGGCTTATTCATCGAAGCAGTCCTCTCAAGCAGTTCGAAGTGCGCCCGCCAGTGACGCCGGCAAGGCTTCGACGGCGGCGCGTTGGGCGCGGCGGTCGCTGTTCAAAGGGATGTCATAGGTGATGCGTGCGCCATAGGCGCCGGGGGCGTGCGGGTCGAGACGAACCTTGTCGAACACCAGCAGGCGAGTGCCGAGGCTGAAACCTTCGGACAGGTCATGGGTGACCATGAACACCGTCAACGGCGTCTCGCGCCACAGGTCCAGCAGCAGGGCATGCATGTCTTTGCGGATGCCTGGATCGAGTGCGCCGAACGGTTCGTCGAGCAGCAATACTCGCGGTTTCATGATCAGCGCCTGAGCAATCGCCAGCCGTTGCTGCATGCCACCGGACAGTTGCGCCGGATATTTGTCCAGCGCATGACCGAGGCCAACTTTGTGCAACAGCGCCGAAGCGTGTTCGCGTGCCTGGCGCCTGGCGCTGCCGAACAGACGCCCCAGCAGCGGCGAGTGCGGTAGCTCAAGGCCGATGACGACGTTGTCCAGCACGCTCAGGTGCGGGAACACCGAGTAGCGCTGGAACACCACGCCACGGCTGGCATCGGGCTCGCTGGCCAGCGCTTGACCGTCGAGCAGAATCTCGCCGCGACTGGCGGTTTCCTGGCCGAGCAGCAAACGCAGGAAGGTCGATTTACCGCAACCGGACGCACCGACCAGCGTGCAGAACTCGCCCTCGTTGACGTTCAGGTTCAGGCCTTCGAGCACGACCTGATCGGCGTATTGCTGCCAGACGTTTTTCACACGGATGAAGCTCATTTGGCGGCCCCTTCGTACCAGGGAAATGCGCGCCGCGTCAGGTGTTTCAAACCCCAATCCATCAGCCAGGCGAGGAGGGTGATCCACACGACGTAAGGCAGGATGACGTCCATCGCCAGATAGCGGCGCACCAGAAAAATCCGGTAGCCGAGCCCGTCGGTGGAGGCGATCGCCTCGGCGGCAATCAGGAACAACCACGCCGAACCGAGCATCAGCCGCAGCGAAATCAGCAAACGTGGCAGCAGTTGCGGCAGCACCACGCGCAGCATCAGCGTCCAGGTCGAGGCGCCGAGGGTCTGCGCCTTGATCAGCAACTCGACGGGGATTTCCCGGGCGCGCTGTTCCAGATCCCGAGCGAGTGCCGGTGTGATGCCGATCACGATCAGCATCACTTTCGACAATTCGCCCAAGCCGAAAACGATGAACAGAATCGGCAGGATCGCGAGCGGCGGCACCATCGACAGCACCGTCAGCAGCGGTGACAACGGCGCACCGAATAACGGTAAAGTCCCGGCAGCGATGCCCAGACACAGCCCGGCCAGCGCAGCGATACCGAGGCCGATGGCCAGGCGCCGCAGGCTCGAAGCGGTGTCCTGCCACAACAGGTAGTCACCGGTACGTTTGTCGGCATTGAAGGCCAGGCGTGTTACCGCGTCGCTCATTTGCACTGCGCTGGGCAGCAGTTTGTCGTTGGGGTTGTCTGCCAGTCGCTCGGCCGAACCCATGAAGTAGGCGAACAGCAGCAACGCGAACGGCAGGATCACCAGCAACAAGCGGCTCGGACGATCCGGGTGGCGATTGATCAGGCGCATGGCCAAATCCTCCGTGGCTTACAGCTTGGCGTCGGCGGCCATCTGCACGTAGGTCGGATCGAAACGCAGCTTGAGGTTGCTGGTGTCGCCGCTGGTCACACCGTTGGCGAACGACATGCCGACGGCGCTGGTGTCTTTGGCGCCTTCACCGAGCAAACCGTGCTCGAACGAAAACTCAGCGACTTTGCGCATGGTTGCCGGCAGTTGTTTGCTGGTGGCGAAACTCAGTGCTTCGCTGGGGGTGGCGAACAGTTTGGTGGTGTCCAGTTGCGACTGGAACCCGGCGAGATCGGTGCCGGAGGCTTTGGCCATGAGCTCCAGCGCGGCTGTGCTCGCAGCATTCTTGGCGTTCATCAGTTCGACGACTTCGAACCAGGCGCCCGTCAGCGCTTTGCCCAGTGCCGGGTTGTCTTTGAGGGTGGCACTGTTGACCACCATCATGTCCATGATCTCGCCGGGAATCTGGCTGGAATTGAACACTTCGGTCACCCCCGGTTTGGCCTTGATGTCCGAGAGCATCGGGTTCCAGGTAGTGACGGCGTTGACCTGTTCGGTGTTGAAAGCGGCGGAGATATCGGCGTCGGAAGTGTTGACCACTTTCAGGTCTTTCTCGGTCAGGTCCACCGAGTCCAGCGCCCGCGCCAGCAGGTAGTGCGACACCGACAGTTCGACCAGATTGACGTCCATGCCCTTGAGGTCGGCGACTGTCTTGCCCTCGCCCTTGAGGACAATGCCGTCGTTGCCGTTGGAGAAGTCGCTGACGATCAGCGCAGTACTGTCGACGCCGCCCGCCGCTGGAATGGTCAGTGCGTCCATGTTGGTCATGGTGCAGCCGTCGAACTGACCGGCGGTGTACTGGTTGATCGATTCGACGTAATCGTTGAGCTGTACGACGTCGATCTTGATCCCGTACTTCTTCGCCCATTTGTCGACGATGCCTTGGCTGCCGGCGTACTCCCATGGCATCCAGCCGGCATAAATCGTCCAGCAGACGCTGAAATGGTCTTTCTGGGCGGCGGGGGATTGGGTGCTGACAAGCGCGGCGAAGACGGCGGCGAGCAGGGCGGGTAGGCGTAGTCGTGACATGGTGGATTCTCCAGTTGATCAAGGGCGGACAGGAAGGCAACGCGGCACCGCGAACGGTGGCTTGTCTCCCGGGCTTTTGTCCCGCCGTGTAACCTCAACTGGAGGTCGCCAACTCTCGGACCAGCCACTCGCGATTGCGAGCCGGAACCCTAGTCAGCCATTGCAAATTGTGGTGCCGCGAACCTGTGATGACTCCTGCACGGGTTTGCTTAAGCGAGACGCGTGCCAAGTCGCGTCAGGCGCTCTGGCACGGGCGCGCGGCTTACCTAGTGTTGGTGGCGAGGCTGCTGAGGCGCTTTGAGTTGGTGCGCGGCTGCACCGTGATGCAGCGTGTTTGCCGCTGATCCGATGATTTTGCGCTGTTGGCACTCGGTCTGGGTTTGCCAGTCAAAACAGATGTCAGCCGGTCTGTGCCGACTGCTGTCGCGGGTCTTTCAGGAGGCCGCCATGCTTATTCAAAAAACATTGCGAAGGGTGCTGCTGGGAGCGGTGCTCGGTTTGGGTCTGTCCGGTTGCTACTACTACGCCGGGCCCTACGATGCTTATCCGTCTACCTACTACTATCCCGGCTATTACTCACCTTATTCCTACGGTGGTTATTACGCTCCGCGCTACTACGGCGGCGCGCGTTATTACCACGGTGGCTACGGCTATCGAGGCGGTTACGGACGGGGTTATCACGGCGGCGGATATCACGGTGGCCACCATTAATCAGCGGCTGAATGACAGCGTTTTCCAAATGAACAGGATTTCATCAATTACTTGTTTCAACTTGTTGCAGGAACGCACCAGATGCCGAAAACGCTGTCTGATTTTTCGACAGTCACCGATTAAATGACTGTCGCCTGCCAGCGTCGCTGGTGTGGCCAACCCGCGGTCCAGGAGGCCGCCATGTATAGACGAATTCTTCTACTTGCTGCGATGATGTTTTCCGTTGCCGGTTGCGTCCCGTACTCCTACGCGGACTCGTATTACAGCTCAGAGGTCTACACATCACCCGCACCGGCCTACTACAACACGGGCGGCACGTATTACAACGGTGGCAGCACGTATTACGCGCAGCCTCGCTACTACCAGCCGGCCCCGCGGTATTACCAGCAACCGCGCTATTACCAATCGGCGCCGCGTTACTACCAGCCGGCTCCACGTTATTACGAAAGCCGTCGCTGGCACGACAACGATCGCGGGCGTTGGGATGGCCATCGTCGCGGCGGTTGGGATAACGATCACCGCGGTCGCGGTAACTATGACCGACACAGCGGGCGTGGTGACCATAACGGGCGTGGCAACCGATGGTAATCACCCGCCAACAAAAAGCGGCGCATAAAGCGCCGCTTTTTTGTGCCCGGAATATCGTCAGGATGCAGCCGCAACGGTAAACGCAGGATTAATGGCCATAGCAGGCTCGGCGCCGGAACTGAATACTCATCGACTAGGGTCCGGTTTAATCGCTATATCAGGCACTGGCTTATAGGAAAGGCCGTAATCAACCAGCAATTCTTCACCCTTCCTGATGTCATTCAGCGCCACGTAAAACGTCAGGTTTTTCCCCACTGCGATGGAAATGACGTTATTCGAGCGCCACGCCGGCCCACCGCCCAATTGCGAGGTATTGATCAGGCTCAGGTTGTTGCCCGTGTGCAGCGCACTCACCGAGCGATTGCCCGACCGTGTGCCGAACAAGTAGGTCAGTACAGCCCTTGAACCTTGTTTGCGTATTTCCTGAAACAACGACGCTTCTGATTCATGGAATTTGCCTGCGTACGGTCCTAGCACTTCAAATTTGGCAATATCGCGTCGTGCCCACACTGACGCGCCGCGATTGGGCCCACCGTCATCCAGTGCCGTGAACACTTCCAGAGTTTGATCAAACCGTGATTGATGCCGTCCTTCGGTACGCAACCAGTCTTTGATCGATTCCTTGATCTGGCTTGAAACGTTTTTTTTGCTTGCGTTATCGAGACCGTCAAGCAGGCCATTCCAGTGGGCGATACGGATGTCATCTATCGGCCCTTCGAGGGATAAAGTCCGGCTGATTGTCGGGTTTCGCGGGTCCTGCAGAATCGGCAGGTTGTTGTCGACCTGATGAGGCAACGACGAGGAGATCCCTGGTTCAACTTTGATAGCGACAGGCAAGATGTCCGAAGAGGGACCCGGAACTTCTGCGACACGGTCTGGCGTGTCGGCGGGTCTTTTCGGCGGCGGTGACTCCAGTGAGGCCGGCGCCGGACGCTTTTGTGGCGTACTCGTTTCAGCTTGTTGGCCTTCAAGGCGTGGCATGGAGCTTTGCCCCGAATGGCCTGCAACCTTGCGAATCATGGACTGCCCCCTTGGCCCAAGACTGCCATCGACCCGGACATAATTGTAAAAAGTGTTCGGATAAAGATGATGATGACCGACAAATCCTTCGATGGTCATTGTGTCTCGCTCTTGCTGAGACATGTTTTGCCACGCAAGAACATGTGTTTCTTCCGGCTGGTTAAACGGTAAGTCGTCAGGACGGTCACGCACTAATACGCCAGTCGCGCTCAACTCGCCGTCGGGCTTCACGTAGTACTCGAATGTTTTCCGAGGCAGGTTGTTCTCTCGGGCAAACCCCTTGCGTGTGAGCCTCTGTCGCTCCGCTTGCGGTAATGCCTCCCAGTCCCGCAAATGTTCGGCAATGACCCTTTGCTTACGCACTCTCGAAGTCCGGCCTGT
Organism: Pseudomonas sp. NPDC087614; assembly: GCF_044743485.1. Taxonomy (NCBI): domain Bacteria; kingdom Pseudomonadati; phylum Pseudomonadota; class Gammaproteobacteria; order Pseudomonadales; family Pseudomonadaceae; genus Pseudomonas; species Pseudomonas sp. NPDC087614. The sequence goes on from NZ_JBIUWN010000002.1 coordinate 80,155, forward strand.
CAGTTGGGTGGACATTTCAGGAGGCAAGGCATTTTTGATACGGTGCAAGGCTGCGGTTCTGAGGGATCCATCGACTTTGACGTTCGCCTGCCATGTAGCAGGATTGAATGCGTGTTGACGGATGAATTCCTCTGCCGTGAGGGTGTTATCGCGCTGCCCGGAAAGCACCCACCACTGACGTAAATGTTCATCGGTCAAAGTCTTGTAGGTGCCACCGGCCGCTCGGTGCATCAAGGATTGTCCGGTTGGTTTCAGGCTTCCATCGGCATGTACATAGCCCGCAAAAGTCTCCGGGTGAAGAAAATGAAGACCGGAAAATCCTTGAGTTGTGATGGTGTCACGTTCTTGCTGGGTCAAGTTTTGCCAGGCACGGACATGCGTTTCGCTGGTCCTGTTGAAGGCTTTGTCTGTCGGACGGTCACGCACGAGTACGCCGGTTTCACTCAATTGGCCGTCAGGCTTCACGTAGTACTCAAATGTTTTTCGCGGCAGATTGTTCTGCAGCGCAAAGCCGTCACGCGTCAGCTTCTGCTGCTCTGCTTGAGGCAGCGCCTCCCATTGCCGCAGGTGCTCGGCAGTGACCCTTCGAGTCTTGCCCTTCGGAACCCGGCCGGGCCAGTCGATTTCCGGAACTCTCTGCGTATCAGGTTGCTGATCCGGGACAGGTTGATCGGTGTTTTTTTTCACCTTGTCCAGACGTTTGATCGCCTCCTCTGTCAGCGACCCATCCTGCCTGACATGTTTTCGCCATATGTTGGGGTTGAGCTGATGTTGATGCATGAACTGCGCTTCTGTCACCGTGTTGCCCGGTTGCCTGAAGAGCACATTCCACTGGTGTAAATGGTCATAACCGAATTTGTTATAGGCACCACCGGCCGCGCTGTGCAGCAGCGCTTCGCCGGCCGGCCCCAAGCGACCGTCGGCTCTTGCGTAACTTCTGAAGGTTGCCGGGTTGAAGTGATGCAGACCGGCAAATCCCCCCATGGTCATTTCGTCACGGGCTTTCTGCGTCATTTTCTGCCATTCACGGACATGCGCTACGTTCGGCAGATTGAAGGCTGTATCTGCGGGTCGGTCACGCACCAGCACGCCGGCAGCGCTCAATTCACCGCCAGGCTTGACGTAGTACTCAAATGTATTTCGCGGCAGTAGATACTGTCGGGCAAAGCCGCCGCGGGTAACTTGATGCTGTTGCGCCGGGGACAATGCTTCCCACATCCGTAAATGCAATGCACTAATCTCCCGTCCACCCCCTTGCGCGCCCAGTCGTTGCCACTGGTCACCGCGGAGATGCTGGATCAGCAATTCGGTTTGCCGGTTGCGGTGATAGACCCGCGCCTGCACGACGCCATCTTCACTGCGAGTGACTTGCCTGACCTCGTACACCGCTGTTTTACCGCTGCTATCGGTATGGCGTATGTGGGAGAGATGCCCGTCGGCGGCAACATATATCCCTTGGCCGTTGCGCGAGAGCCCGGCAATGCTGGATTCGGGCACACTGAAGTGACTGAACAGAGCATGGCTCAGCTCGTGCAACTCATCGAGGTATGAAGTGAGCACTTTACCGGCGACCGCCTGGGTGGTGACTGCAAACTCCTCGATCGGACTGCCGTAAGGTCGCATCGTGTCGGCATCAAATGAATACCATTGACCGTTCTTCAATACAGCTGCGCCTTCCACAGTCTGGCCGGCGACTTTTACGGTGCCCGTTGCCGCTGCGTCATACTGTTTGCTGACAGCTTTCAATACTTCGTAACTGTCGGCAGCGCCCCTGAGCCGGTTGACGGTTTTGGCGCCTTTGGACAGTAGATAAAGGCCACCGGTCCCCACCAGTCTGGCCAGATCACCCAAGCCGCCCACCGGGTTGAGCACATCGATTGTGGCGACGCCGATGACATGGACGGTCTTCAAGGCCTTGGCTCCAGTGGAGAGCGCAGTGCTGCCGATCCTGATCAGTTTTCCTGCAGTGGCGGCGCCCGCCGTGAGAAAACCGAATATATCCACGGTGAGATCAAACACCGCCGCGCCATAGTTGCCCTGCTGAAAATTGACAATGGCTGATCGGAAGGGGATCAGGTTCAACAAAAACTCACCCAGCGGTTTGGGCTGGTAATACTCGTCCATGGGTGTCTGCCCGCGGGCCAGCGCTCTGATTGCGGGATCATCCAGATCGAGATGTTGCACAAAGGCGTCGGCAATCGCACGGGACCGAGCGCTGCTGAAACTGTTAAAAAGTGATTCGCTCAACGCGCGCTCACGCCCCAGCTCACTTGCCGCCTCACGGGGGATAAGCTCTCTGGTCGTAAAATATTTGTTGGCTTCCCTTGATTCCCGGTGCTTTGCCCTGTGCAGGGCTGTTCGTTCAATCGTGTCTTTATTGATATTGATTTCATACGCCCGAAGGTTGCCGCTCAGCTCCGTTCTGATGAGCAGTCCGGGCTCGTTCGGGCAAGGAGTATGATTAAAGAAACCATCTGACACATATGAACCTTGTTGGAAGAAACTGATTTTTCCAAACTCGAAGTTCTTTTTGTCCTCCAGTGGGAGCAGGCAGATCATGTGCCTGACCGTTGTATTGACGGCGGCTTTTTTATCCTCGATGGCGCGCGTGAACTGCTGCTCGAAAGCTTCCTGCACTCCAAACGTCGGGTTGTTATTCAATGCCTCCAACGGGATGCGGGCATCAATGGATGCCAGCGGCCGCGGATTGGGCAAATCCATCATCGCGTAATCCTGTAGCGAATGAATGCCACTGAAACCCGACTGCCCACTCTCGCCGCGATACGTATCCGTGTGGAGTGCCTTGACCTCGAAAAGCGTGCCCAGATCGCCAAATCGCTCTATCAATACGGCCAGGGCAATGTCTTTTCGTGTCGGTAATTCTTTGTCCAGTATTCTGGCGGCAACAAGCCGCTCATCAAGCTCCTGGTTAAATGCCACCCTTATCGTTTCAAGTTGTCCGGCGGGGTAGTTTTCAGCGTGCCGTTTCAGAATGATTTGGTTGGCGACAGCCCAATCGAGCAATACGGCTGCCTGAATGCGCTGGCTGGATGCAGGGTCAACCAGGCGAGCACTTTCAGACTGACTCATGATCTGGGCAAACGACATGCCGGGGACTTTGCCCGGTGTTTGAGTCTCGATGGTCATTGCCGCAATGGTCAGGTTCGCCCATGCCAGACTGCCAACTTTTACATTCCCGGGTATGTCCTCAATCAGAAATTGCGGTGCCGACCTGCCCAGCAAAAGGTACGCACCGGCTTTCGCCAGGGCAGCGCTGGTTCTACCTTCCCGGCTCAAGTGATCAGCCAGGTTATCTGCGACTTCAGAGGCGCGCCGGCCCCAATGCTGATCACTGGCCAGATCAAAATCGGCAGTTTTGCGCCGATCAGGGGCAGTGATCGATTCGGGGTCCAGTTGCAGTGTGATGCCTGCCAGCAGGTAATCCATCGCACTGCTTTCGCTGTCGATACCCTGCATTCTTCGTTGCAGCGCATTGCCCATCAGTTGCCCTTGCGCGGAGCCGATCAGGATTTCGAGTATCCGGGCAGGATCGTTCGCGATGTTATCCGGGAGTGGGCAGCGATAACGCAGAAACTCCAGCGCACCACCCTGGGTCTGCATCACCAACGGCTGGTCGCCCAAGTGGTGCGCATGATTCATCGTAATCAGGCGCAAGCGCCGTTGTTCGTCTGGATTCAGTGGAATCGGCCAGGACAACGCCCCACCCCAATTGCCTAAGGGGGGCTCAATCGTGCTGTCAGTGACAGCCGGCAGCGCTTCGATGCCTTCAGGTTCATCGGGGGGGAGCGGTTGTGTCAGCGAAGGTGTGCGTTCTAGGGTGTTGCCCGTCATGAGACTGTCCATAGTCAAAGAGTCGTCCTTGGGAAAGCGCGGTTAGGCGCTTCCAGCGTTCACGAGTGTAAAAACACGCGGTGAACACATTCCATAAATCAAGTGCGAGTTCTTGTGTCCAGTTAAACGCCGTGTTGGCGGTCGGACAGGATGTAGATTTGCGTCCGGTCCGACCCTGCGTCTGGCTCAGTAACCCGTCAAATCCGCCAACGGATGCCGCCCCGCGTTACTACGCAACCGTCGAAAAGTCGTCCCGTTAGCCATCTCCTAGGGCATTCCCAGACGCTTCCTACAGTTTCATTTCCTTGCATTTGTTAGCGTCTGTTCGTGCCGATCAAGGTGAGCAAAACTCAGTTCAACAGCGGCGAATAAAAGGACGATGCCGCTATGAAGCTTCTTGTTATTCACCAAAACTTTCCGGGCCAGTTCCGTCATGTGGTGCTGGCGGCGATTGACAGGCGTTATGAGGTTTTAGCGATAGGTCGGGATACGGCGCCGGGTATCGCAGGGGTGAAAATATATCGATACCGCGCTGCCAGCCGAGCGCCGAGCGGTATTCACCCCTACCTGACCCGTTACGAACAAGCGGTGACTGATGGACAGAAGGTTTTTGAAACTCTGAGCCGGCTGAAACATTCGGGTTATCGGCCGGACGTGATTCTCGCTCATCCCGGATGGGGGGAAACGCTCTTCGTCAAGGATGTCTATCCTGACGCGCCGCTTATTCACTATTGCGAATATTACTATCGGGCGCAGGGCGCAGATTCCGGGTTCGACCCTGAATTCCCGCGAGCAACAAGAGAGTCATCAAGGCTGCGAGTGCTCAATTCGCTGCATCTTTTGAATCTTGAGCAATGTGACATTGCCATTGCGCCCACGCGGTGGCAGCGCAGTCTCTTTCCGGCCGCTTATCAGTCGGCCATTCGGGTTATTCACGAGGGCGTCATTCAGAGTTCCTGTTTGGCGAAAGCTGGGGCCGTCAGGTTGCCCAATGGCGTCGAACTGAGAGCCGGGCAGCCGATCGTTACTTATGTCGCGAGGAATCTTGAGCCTTATCGCGGGTTTCACAGTTTTATGCGAGCGATCCCGCATATTCAGGCTGAGTGTCCCGGTGCGCAGATAATCATAGTGGGCGGTGATGACGTCAGTTACGGGGGTAAGCCGGTTGGCTATGCAAATTGGCGCAGCAGGATGGAGGCAGAGGTAAGTTTCGATCATTCCACCGTTCATTTCACAGGGAAGCTTCCTTACCAGACTTACCGGGCAGTTCTGGACTGTTCAAAGGTTCATGTTTATTTGACGTATCCGTTTGTTATGTCGTGGTCGTTACTGGAGGCGATGGCGGCTGGGTGTGTGGTAGTAGCGTCGGATACGGCTCCGGTAAGGGAGGTGATCGTCGATGGTCACAATGGAATGCTGGTGGATTTCTTCGATCATCACGGTATCGCCAAACGTATTGCCAAGGTTCTTGATTCCGTTGATGAGTTCGACTGCCTGCGCCGCGCTGCGAAGTTGACGGCGAGCAGATTTGATGTGGCGTACGGCACGAAACATTACTTTGAGGTATTTGAAAGCGCGATGTTCGGGCATCTCAAGAAACCGCCTGCTCGTCAGTTTGACTGGGAGATTTGAAATGCTCCGGATGTCGCGTAAGCCATGGGTTAAATGGTTTAAGAAGTTGTTGAAATACGGCTTGTTTATTTATGCCTGTTATTGCGTGGTGAATTTTTATATCCGTGAAGAACAGGTCGCCGAGGCGATGGCAATCTATTACGCGGATCAGGAGGCCTGTCAAAAGAAGCTGGCGAGCATGAAGCAGGTGCCCATACTGGGCGGCAGCTATGTGGATAAGACTCTGGTCCCGGAGTTTTATGTGGGCATGCCTGAACTGGCGAATAAGAAAGCGTGTCTGGCCAATACGCTCAAGGGGCATTTCTGGTGGACCGGGACGGAGATACGGTCTTACCACGACCAGAGTGTAAAGCCGACTCCTGAAAGTTGGCGTCTTTATAAGCTGAACGCTGGGCTTTATACAAAAAAAGAAAACACTGAACCCCATGAACGGGGCTATCGGCACGTCAACTGGCCGGATGAGTTGATTGTGAAGTTGATTAATTATCCGGGGTTAGAGATTTGGCTGGATGCTCCGCCGCCGCATTTCAAGAATGTGGATTCCGTCAGAACGTTTGTCATTACTGGCTGGCCGCGGCGTGATGGCACCCCTCGGTTGATAGGCTGTAACGGTTTGATTCGCCCGGCTTCCGAGGAACAACTGACTGACGAGAAATTGGCAATGCTCAACAGAGCAGAATTGGAAAATCTGGATTTTGGCAAGTTGAACTTTTTCTGCACTGTCAATCTGGATAGCTTTGACTTTGCTGGGGGGCACGGCAGCGTAGACCTCGGTCTATCGTCATTACGCGAAACACCTGAGATGCTCAAGTTTCTCAGTGATTATCTTTCACGCTCAGTTATTACAAGGAAGTAACGATGACTTATATTTTTAGCGATATTGAAAAAACAGCGATCTTTAACGCAGCCAATATTTGCAAAGGTATTAGGCTTCTCTCAAAAAAAATTGAGTACGAGGCACTGGGAATAACAGGGGCTAGCTGCGCTCCCCTGTATCAAAAACTATTCGATATTATTGGCGGAAGAGTTTCTGAGGCTACCGCTGTCGATCAAGAAGCGGGAAAAGTTCTGAAAAGCGCCAGGCTCTGGCTTGCCGTGGCCATTGATGCCAACGGTGGAAACGGTGCCTACTCCGCCCTGATTCGCGGCTACACCTCGCGGCAAGGTGAACTGAGATTGAATAAAATCTTCAGTGAAAACCTGATGCAACTGTCATCGAATCAGGTCGCCGCCAATTTCATCAATACTTTGATCGACGGATCCCTCGCGGGTCGGCTGGCACCCTGGACGGTTCCATCCATCAGCCAGATTGCAGAGATTGATGCCAGTGCGATCGGCAAGGCACTGTTTAGTGAGGCTTGCGGAGAGAAGGATACAGCCGTGAGCCATAACGCCGGCTGGTCAGGGACAGTCGGATTCAGCCTGTTGGGTGGAGCGCCGCCCTATGAAACCTGGAGATTGATCTCTGCGGGTGATTCGCAAGGGGAAGATGGCGGCCCGCCGATTCAAGCAAAAGCCAACAGGCTCGATGACTATAAAAATATTCTGTTCGCCATCGATTCCTACAGTGTCGGCCTGCGAGCGGCGATCAGCAATTTCGGCGTCAATCCATTGCAAAGTCTGCTTTCCGTCGTGCCAGAGCAAATCAATATCGCGCTCGCCAGTGGCAGCCTCAATCCGCTGATTCAGCATGTAGTGAAAGGCACGCCGGTTTCCGTCGTGGTCGACCTGATATTGCGCTATGGCCAGAACGAATTTCTGGACATGTTCAAGCGCACCTACAACGGCGATTCAGCAGCGCCACCTACCACCGATGAAACCTTCGCCACCAACGCTTACGCATTCTTCTCGGCATTTTCACCAGAGCAGTCCCAAAGCATCGTCACCCGTTCGATAGGCGAATACGGAAACGCCAATTCATGGGCAAAACTGGCTGGCGAGTCGACACCCATCGGCCTGGCGTTGCGTAATTCCCTGAAGCAACTCAGTGAAATCGTCATCGAACGCGATGACGGTTACCCCGGACGCGGACTGGCACTCTACGATCCGCTGACCGGCGAAGGTTTCATCACTGCGCAATGGCTTGCCGATCGTGCGCAGATGTTGGCCCGGTTGATTGCCCGAACCCAGGGCTCGTTTGGAGAGCACTCGCTGCAGGAGTTTTCCTACTCCGATCTCGCCTCAGCCAAACAGGCGCCGATGACCACCGGTGTGTTGAATCCGCTGGTCATGTTCGGCGATGACGGTGCACGGTCTTTCGCAGGCGGTGCGAACATTGATCATCTGTATGGCGGCGCGGGCAATGACACGATCAACGGACTGGCAGGTCACGATGTCATCGAGGGTGGACGCGGCGACGACTTGCTTGGCGGAGGCGACGGCAATGATGCGTTGCACGGAATGGCCGGTGATGATGTTCTGGTCGGAGGAAAGGGTAACGACTCTTTGAGCGGTGGCGAAGGCAGCGACCGCTATGAGTTTTCCAGCGGTGATGGCATCGATGAGATCTTCGACGCCAACGCCAATGGGCAGCTGTGGATCAACGGCGCGCCGATTCCTTCACTCAAACGTCGCGCCCCTTTGAGCAATATCTGGTCGACCGAGGATCAGGCCATCACCCTGACCCTCATCGAAGAACTCACTGAACCCACCCTCAACATCAAATATGGCCTGAACGACCTCGTCGTTATCAATAACTTCCGCCCCGGGATGCTTGGTATCCGACTTCCTGAACACCAAGACCATACGGTCTCTGCTCCCGATCTGGTTCTCCAGGGCGACTGGAAAGCGAAAGATATCGACCCCAATGTTCCCGGTGATCAGTTCTCATACGATGAGCTGGGCAACGCGTTGCTATTGGCCAACGTAAAACAGAGAAACAAGGCCGATGTGCTCTACGGCTCTGCAAAAGACGACGTCATTCTCGGACTTGGTGGATCAGACCGATTATTCGGCAAGGACGGAAACGATCAGTTGTTTGGGGATAAACAGACGACGCTCGAAAAAGCCATGGCCGCTGGTGACTCTAAAGGGAAAGCCGCTCGAGGCGATTGGCTTGACGGAGGCGCCGGCCACGATTTGCTCATCGGTACGGCATCCCAGGACGTGCTTCTGGGCGGTAACGATCGGGATACGCTGATTGGAGGTGCGGGAGATGACGTTTTATCAGGGGATGAAACGACCGGCGCGCTGGAGCAGAAATGGGGATTCAAACGCGTCGAAGTGCTTATAGACGGTGGTGTCACCAGTCACCGAACTGTCTTTTCACAGGCCTCCTTTAACAGTTCGACGCAGGGCGATAACGATGTTCTCTACGGCCAGGGCGGTCGCGATGTTCTCAATGGCGGATGGGGCGAGGATCTGCTTGATGGCGGAACAGAAGATGATCTTCTTGCAGGGGATGGGGGGGATGACACGCTGGCCGGAGGAAGCGGTAACGACACGATAATGGGAGACAACCTCGATTGGGGCGGGGGACTGCAAAGCAAACACCATGGTAACGATGTATTGGACGGTGGAAGTGGCGATGATTGGCTCGCTGGTAACGGTGGAAACGATGCGATTTATGGTGGTCCAGGCAATGACACTCTCAAGGGCGATGACGATGTACTGAATGGCGTTGCCGGTGACGCTGCCCACTTTTTTGGAAGCGACCTGCTGGACGGTGGTGCAGGAGACGACACACTCTGGGGCGGTGGGGCGGATGATCTGCTGTTCGGAGGTGAGGGTAACGACGCGCTGGCCGGGGATTATGCTGAGCATCCAATTCGGTACCACGGCAATGATTTACTTGATGGTGGAGCGGGCGATGACACACTTCAGGGAATGGGGGGTTCCGATACCCTGATCGGTGGGGCAGGAGCTGACGCGCTGGATGGCGATGTGTCCAACCTGCAGTCAGGTGGAATCAACAATGATTACCTTCAAGGCGATGAAGGAAACGATACCCTTCTGGGCGGCTTGGGCGCCGACACGCTTTATGGCGGCGCTGATGATGACATTTTATCCGGCGACTACGCGCAGACAGCCGAAGCCGAACATGGCGCAGATTATCTGGACGGTGGTTCAGGCAACGATACCTTGCTCGGCGGTGGTGGCAACGACACGTTGTTGGGCGGGGAGGGTGTAGACCACCTTCGTGGGGATTCCGGCAATAACGTTTTTGATGGCGGGCCCGGTAACGACGTGATGGAGGGCCATGACGGCGCTGATGTTTACTATTTCGGGGTGGGTGATGGTCTTGACGTTATCACCGATTCAGGTGGCAGCAATGTCATCAAGTTCGGTGCCGGGTTCTCTGCGGAAAGTTTGAAAGCCGACATTATTGATGTTTCCGTAGGCCGGGTATTGCGGCTGTTCAATGGTGAGGGGGACGCCATCCTTATCAGGAATTATGAAGAATGGAAGAATTCAACGTTCACGTTTAGCGATGGTGTCATTCTCGGCTATCAAGAGGTCATGAAAAAAACGCTGCCAGCTGTAGAGATCATCGAGCCGCCAGCAGGGGATGGAGTGCTGGCCAAAGAAGAAGATATAGACATTATTGCAAACGAAGTACAGGTTGCTGTTCCGGACCAATCAGGGATCGTTGTTCCTGGCGAGGAACGAAGTAATGCCATTGATCATAATGTTGGCTGGACAGACAGGTTCCTGGCGGAGCTCAAAGCAAAGCGCTCCGCTAGCAGGCATGCAACAGGATTTACCTTGAGCAAACCAGGTGTCTGGGTTCGTAACCATATAACCACCAACGATACGGGTTATATCACCCACACTGATGTGATCGATGAAAGCATCGAAACGGGGGCATTGTCTGAAACGCCTCAATGGATGGGGTCTGCCACTGGCGATGCGGTATTTAGCGAAAGACAGTCAAGCTCTACATCCCGATCCAGTTTTCGAGAGGTAAAGAAAGAGGGCATTACGTCGCCGTTATTGCTGGAGCCACGTTATTTTCGATCTGGCACTGCCAGCGGTTTTTCATTCAAAGTCGGCGACGTAATTATTGCAGATAGAACAGATTCAGGTGCTATCGAAGGGTGGTACATCTATCCTGCTGAAAGTTTCACGGCGGGCGAAACTGTCCGCAAGGAATTTCGGCGGGATGTCACAACTGAAACGATCAAACATAAAGTTGTCCACGGCGACGATGTCGGTGGGCGAGTTAATGTCGAAGTCGGCAATCTTTTCCTGGGGGGTGCAGGCGATGACCTGATCGTCGCCTATTCTGGTGTTCTACTTGATTACGGCTATATTAATGAAAGGATACCGGGTGCCTTTCTGTCCGCCGGTGCAGGCAACGATACCCTCCTCGGTTCTGAAGGCGCTGATTATTTAGTGAGCGGCGCTGGGGATGACTACCTGTACGGTGAAAACGGTGCCGATACTTACATCGTGCAGGCGCATGCTGGCGCAACGACCATTATCGCGGATGTGCTGAATCCGGTTTTTATCCGACCTGAAGTAGGTGTTGCCGGATGGAAGGACGAGTATGGATTAGTCGATCAAGATACTGTCGTGCTTCCAGAAGACGCGACGCAGGAGAATTTGCAGCTCAGTTGGGGCGCAACACTCATTGAAACAGTGAATGTTGAGTTGGCACCTGATCCGCGTCGTAATGCCTATCGCCATCCGCCGCGCGCGCAAATGCTCTATTCGACACTCGATATTAAATGGGGTGGGTCGCAGAAAGTTCGCATTGTTCTACCCAATGCCGGAGATATCGAGGGTTCCGGCATTGAGATTATTAAATTTGCAGATGGCTCAAGCCTTACTCTCAAAGAACTGTTTGGCTCCAGTCAGCTGGGTCCTGCCCCGAATACTTATTACAATGGTCTCTTGGTCGATAATGCGGCCAGTGCCAAATCTATGAGAAATGGCCAAGCGCTCCCACTGGTGGGAAGTCACGGTAATGACACTCTAAGCGGCGCAGGTGAAATCAGAGGTATGCAGGGACATGATGCGCTGATGGGGAGTGTCGACGATGATGTACTGCTAGGCGGTCCCGGTAATGACACGTTGTCTGGTGGTGCTGGCAACGATCTCTACAAATACGATGGTCTTGGAAGAGACTTGATTAATAACACCGGGGGTGGGATCGATGGAATCGATTTTTCGGGTGTGGGTATACCTATTGAACAATTAAGGTTTCATCGCGATCAGGAAGATCTTGTCATAGTGGTCTGCTATGGCATGGGCCCCAAGGTTCGAGTGGCTAATCATTTTTCTGGAGGCGAAAGCGCGATTGGGTTCATAAGGGTTAGCGGCGAAGGAGAAACGGTTAAAGACTACCCCGCAGCGCAAATTGCCGAACGACTGCATCCTCTTCCGCCACTGCGTGATGTGGAGGATATTCTTGTAAAAGAAAATGAAGAGTCGCAACTCGCGTTGGCCGAGATAATCAAGTTCTACGAACTGAATTAACTGTAATAACGTCAGTTTGAGGGTGCCCGCGATCGAAGACAAAGGTGACCATCGCGGGCAATCAGTACTTCAATACTGCGTCAGATCCGCCAACGGATGTCGGCCCTCCCAAACCTTGTGAAAGTGCGCCTCGACCACTGCATCCGGCACGTGATTGACGTCCGGCCAATGCCAGTGCGGCTTCTGATCCTTGTCGATCAACCGTGCGCGGACCCCTTCACTGAACTCAGGATGCCGGCAGCAATTGAGGCTCAGGGTGTATTCCATCTGAAAGACTTCGGCGAGTGACATATAACGGGCGCGGATGATCTGTTCCCAGACCAGATGAGCGGTCACCGGCGAGCCTTCGCTCAGGGTCTTGGCAGCGCGGGCGAGTAACGGGTCGCTGCTGTCACGTTGCAGGCTGATGGCTTTCCACGCACAGGTGACGTCGCTGACGTCGAGCAGATCGTCGATTTGCTGACGACGCGGCAACCACTGCGCCTCTGGCAATTGGCCAACGGCTTCCTGCTGCAACGCTTTGAGCAGGCTGTTGAGTTGCATGTCGGTCTGTTCCTGCCAGTTCAATTGCAGCAGGCCTTCGATCAGTTCCGGTTGTTGTTCGTCGAGCATAAAACGGTCGGCCAAGCCCAGATCAATCGCATCGCGCCCGTTCAGATGCGCGCCGGTCAGGCCGAGAAACAAGCCGAACTTGCCCGGCAGCCTTGAGAGAAACCAACTGGCACCCACATCCGGATACAGACCAATGGTGATTTCCGGCATGGCCAAGCGGCTGCTCGGGGTGACGATCCGCGTGCTGGCGCCTTGCAACAAGCCCATGCCGCCGCCCAGCACGTAGCCGTGGCCCCAGCAGATCAGCGGTTTTGGATAAGTGTGCAGGCTGTAATCCAGGCGATATTCCGCGCTGAAGAACTGCGCGGCCAGTGGCGGCACTTCGCCGGGATGGGCGCGACAGGCTTCCACCAGGCTGCGCACTTCGCCGCCGGCGCAGAAGGCCTTGGCGCCGTTGCCGCGCAGCAGTACGCAGACGATTTGCGGATCCTTGGCCCAAACGTTCAGTTTGTCGCTCAAGGCGTTGATCATTGGCAGGGACAACGCGTTCAGCGATTTTTCAGCATCCAGGCTGGCGATACCGATGCGGGCGCCGTCGGTGCCGGTGAGTTCTTCGAAGTGCAGATTCATCGTGACCTCGATCGGGAATTTGAGCGTTCAGTATGATCGCTGTGTGGGAAAGTGCCGGATCTGCGTCAGATCAATTGACAAGCGTGGTCGGCTTTCCTAGGGTTCGCCCCATTGTTTTTGCCGGGTATGACCATGACTGCTGACGACCGTATCAAACTCGAACCGAGCTGGAAGGAGGCACTGCGTGCCGAATTCGACCAGCCTTACATGGCAGAGTTGCGTAACTTCCTGCAGCAGGAGCGGGCGGCCGGCAAGGAAATCTATCCGCCGGGGCCGCTGATTTTCAACGCGCTGAATTCGACGCCGCTGGATAAAGTCAAAGTGGTGATCCTCGGCCAGGACCCGTATCACGGCCCGGGCCAGGCCCATGGCCTGTGCTTCTCGGTGCAACCGGGTGTGCCGGCACCGCCGTCGCTGGTCAACATCTATAAAGAGTTGAAGCGCGACCTGAACATCGACATCCCCAACCATGGCTATTTGCAGAGCTGGGCCGATCAAGGCGTGTTGATGCTTAACACCACCATGACGGTGGAGCGTGCCACCGCCAACGCGCACAAGGACAAGGGCTGGCAGTTTTTCACTGATCGAATCATTGAGCTGGTCAGCGAGCAGCAGACGCACCTGGTGTTCATGCTGTGGGGCGCCCATGCGCAGAGCAAGCAAAAGCTGATTGATGCGACCAAGCATCTGGTGCTGACGTCAGTGCATCCGTCACCGTTGTCGGCGTATCGTGGCTTTTTGGGTTGCGGGCACTTCAGTCGCACCAACAAGTTTCTGGAGCAGAACGGCGAGACGCCGATTGAGTGGCGGTTGCCGCCGGTTTGATGGGGTGACCGGGTTGCCTTCTTCGCGAACAGGCTCGCGAAGAAGGCAACCCGGTCTTTCTGAATTACTCGGGATTGCGATTCCAGTATTTGAACAACGGCTCAGCCAGAAACAGCACAAACAACAACCGCATCACCTGCATCGCCGTCACCAGCGGCACCGACAGTTGCAGGGTCTGCGCCGTCAGACTCATTTCAGCGATACCGCCAGGCATCATGCCCAGGGTCAGCGAGCGTAGATCCAGATGGGTCAGTGTGCTCAAGCCCAGCGCCGCCAATGTTGCGATCAACATGGTCAACACCGTGCCGATCAACGTGCGGCCCATGAACGATGGCGCCCGCCGGAAGAATTGCCGGTTGAAGTGGCAGCCCAAACCGCTGCCGATCAGCCACTGGCCAATCTGACTGCCGCCATCGGGCAGACCGATGTGCAAGTCCCAGCCAATGCTGATCGACGCGCTCACCAGCAATGGCCCGAACAGCCAGGGATTGGGTTGACGCAGTCGCTCCCAGACCCAGGCGAGCAGGGCACCCGCCGGAAACAGAAGCGCCAGCCAGCGCCAGTCGACGCTGCCTGCGTGAGAAACAGGCGTGCCATCGCCGAGCAAATACTTGAACGCCGCCGGCACACACAACACCACCACCAACACCCGCAAACTCTGCCCCGCCGCGACATGGCTGAGCATCGCGCCGTTGCGCGCGCCGAGGTTGACCATCTCACCCGAGCCGCCGGGCATGCTGGAAAAAAACGCGGTAGCTCGATCTTCGCCGGTACGGCGCATCAACCACACACCGACCACCGCCGACACACTGGTGACCAGCGCCCCGAAGAAGATCAAACCGAAATGACTCAGCACCTGTTCCATCACCACCGGGGTGAAGTGCAGGCCGATGCCGATTCCCACAATCCACTGGCCGCATTTACGCCCGCCAGGGATTTCGCTCAATTGCCAAGGAGTGAAGCAGCGCACGAGGATGATCGCCAGCAACGAGCCGACCATCCACGGCAGTGGCCAGCCGATCTGGCTGGCGATATAACCGCCAAGCAGACCGACCAGCGGCGTTCCCCACACGGTCTTGAGCGACCGATCAGACACCGGCAATGGCGCGACGGGCAGCGGAACGTTTGCGCCAGATACGGATGATCGGCATCAAGAGCATGATCCCCGTCAACACCCAGCAACCGAGGGTGATCGGGCTCGACCAGAGGATTTCCAGTGCACCGTTGGAGATCGACAGGGCGCGGCGCAGGTTCTGCTCCATCAGTTCGCCGAGGATGAAGCCCAGCAGCAGCGGCGACAACGGGAAGTCCAGCTTGCGCAGGATGTAACCGAAGATACCAATGCCGATCATCAGGAACAGATCGAACGTGGTGGCATGCACCGCGTAAACGCCGATCCCGGTGATGATGGCGATGACCGGCACCAGTGCCCAGTTCGGCACGGCGAGGATGCGGGTGAACACGCGGATCATCGGGATGTTGAGAACCACCAGCATGACGTTGGCGATGAACAACGAGGCGATCAGACCCCAGACGATGTCCGGTTGTTGCTGGAATAGCAGTGGGCCCGGCGTGATGTTGTACAGCGATAGCGCACCGATCATCACCGCGGTGGTACCTGAACCTGGAACACCGAGGGTCAGCATCGGCACCAAGGCACCGCAAGCCGCGCCACCGATGGCGGTTTCCGGGGCTGCGAGGCCACGGGCATCGCCCTCACCAAATTTGCCTGTGGCGCCGGCAAGACGCTTCTCGGTCATGTAGGCCACGGCGCTGGCAAGCGTCGCACCGGCCCCCGGCAACACGCCCATGATGAAACCCAGCACGCCGCAACGCAGGTTCACCGTGAACACCGACGCCGCTTCCTTGAAGTTGAACATCATGCGCCCGGTGGCTTTTACCGCTTCCTGGCCGTGGTGGGTTTTTTCCAGCAGCAGGAGGATTTCGCTGATGGAGAACAGGCCCAGCACCAGCACGACGAACTGAATGCCGTCGGTCAGGTGAATGTTGTCACCGGTGAAGCGATACACGCCGCTGTTGGCGTCGATGCCGACGGTCGACAGGAACAGACCGATCAGCGCCGCAATAAAGGTTTTCAGCGGTCGATCACCGGCCATGCCGCCGAGACAGACAATCGCGAAGACCATCAACACGAAGTATTCCGCCGGACCAAAGGCAATCGCCCATTTCGCCAGCAGCGGGGCGAACAGCACCATGCCGCAAGTGGCGATGAGCGCGCCGATGAACGAACTCCACGCCGACAGCGACAACGCCACGCCAGCCAGACCCTTGCGGGCCATCGGGTAGCCGTCGAGGGTGGTCATTACGGTGGAGGCTTCGCCAGGAATGTTCAGCAGGATCGAACTGATTCGCCCGCCGTATTCGCAGCCCAGATAAACCGCCGCCAGCAGAATCAACGCCGATTCCGGCGGCAGGCCGAGGGCGAATGCGATCGGGATCAGCAGGGCCACGCCGTTGATCGGGCCCAGACCCGGCAGCAGGCCGACGACAGTACCGATCAAGGTGCCGCAGAGCGCGGTGACCAGGTTGTAGGGGGTCAGCGCGACGCCAAAGCCCTGACCCAAATAGCCAAGAGTATCCATATCAGTTCTCCAGAACGTCGAGCAGGCCGAGGGGCAGCGGAACGTCCATCACACGGTCGAACAGCAGGTAAAGACCGACGGCCATCAGGCTGATGATCACGATGCTTGGCAACCAGCGGCCGCCGTACAGGCGCGCCATCGGTATGCCCGTCAGGATGCTGGCGATGATGAAACCAAGGGGTTCGAAGGTGCCGGCGAACACCAGCAGCAGAATCACGCAAATACCGATCTTGGTCAGGGTTTCACGATCCAGCGGCGGCTCGTCATCTTTGCTTTTGATCGGTGCTGGACGAAACACCATGTACAGCAAGGCCAGGCCCATCAGACCGAGCATCAACAGAGGAAAGGCGCGAGGGCCAACCGGTTCGTAGGAAAAGGCTGCCTGATACGGCCAGGCCATCAGTGCCAGGCCGACGCAGGCCAGCAACAGCACCGAGGCGAAAATGCGTTGAATAAGCATGGGGAACTCCTGTGCTGCAGCCCCGGGCGAACGGGGCCACAGCCGCTAGACAGAGACGATCACTGAATCAGGCCGAACTCTTTGGCCAGCACTTTGTAGTCCGCGACCTGCTTCTTCACGTAGGTGTCCAGTTCCGGACCGGTCATGGCGAACGGGAACAGTTCACGCTGATCGCGCAGCTTGGCGAAGTCTTCGGAGGCCAGCAGTTTGTCGAATGCCGCTTTCCACCAGGCGTAGTCTTCATCGCTGACTTTTGGCCCGAGGTAGAAACCGCGTACCACCGGCCAGACGATGTCATAGCCTTGCTCTTTGGCCGTCGGGATGTCTTTCATTTCCGGCTGATCCAGACGCTTGTCGGCAAACACCGCCAGCAGACGCATGTCACCGCTCTGGATGTGCGGCATGGAGTCGGAGATGTCGGTGCTGCCGACCTGAATGTGCCCGCCAAGCAGGGCCGTGGCGATTTCGCCGCCGCCTTCGAGGGCGACGTAACGCAGGTCACGCGGGTTGATCCCGGCAGCCTTGGCGATCAGCGCTGTTTGCATCCAGTCCTGGCTGCCGACGGTGCCACCGGAACCGATGACCACTTTGCTCGGATCTTTCTTCAGCGCCTGAACGAGATCGTCGAGAGTCTTGTAGGGCGAATCGCTTTTCACGGCGATGGCGCCGTAGCTTGTACCGACGGCTGCCAGCCAGCGCACGTTGCTTTCATCGAAACGACCGAACTTGCCCTGAGCCAGGTTCAGCAGCGAACCGCTCGACCACGCCACCAGGGTGCCGGCGTCGGCGGGACGTTGAGCGACCACCGCGTTGTAGGCGACCGCGCCGACACCGCCGGGCATGTAGGTCACGCGCATCGGTTTGCTCAGCAGCTTCTCGTTGACCAGCGCACTTTGCGCCAGTTTGCAGGTCAGGTCGAAACCACCGCCAGGCGAAGCCGGGGCGATACATTCCGGACGTTTCGGTTCGGCCAAGAGCTGGCCGGCAAACAGGATGCAACTGGCGGCGAGAGCCACTTTACGCAGTGATAAGTTCATTTCAGTCTCCACGGACATTGTTGTTATTCGAGGTGTTGCTTACCCAAGGGCGGTTACCAAAGAGCAACGCTATAGCTCACCAGCAGACGCACTTCGTCCGCATCGCGAGCAGAATAGTTGGAACGGTAGGTTGCATTACGCAGGCGCACGGCAACGTCTTTCAGGGCGCCGCTTTGCACCACATATTTGATTTCGGTGTTGCGCTCCCACTCTTTGCCTTCATCACCGTTCTTGAGTTTGATGTTGTCGCCGCTCAAGTAGCGGGTCATGAAGCTCAGGCCAGGGATGCCGAGTTTGCCGAAGTCATAGTCGTAACGTGCTTGCCAGGAGCGCTCTTCGGCGCCGGCGAAATCGTTGATCTGCACGAAGTTGACCAGGTACGGGTCACTGCCATCGACATAGGGGAATGCACTGTCGCCGGACATGTGCTGATAACCGGCGGTGAACTTGTGGCCGCTCAAGGCATAGCTGACCAGACCGTTGAGCGAGCGGTTGTCGATCTCGCCGCCACGGGCTGCGCCTTGGTCATCACTGAGGGCAAAACGCAGGTCGGTCGCAAAAGTCCCCGGGCCCATCGACCGTGAGGCGACGAGGCCGAAAAAGTGCTGGTTGTAGACTTCGTCGAGTTGGGCGAAGTGGTAGCTGCCGGTGATCTTGTCGGTGAACTTGTAGTCCACGCCGCCAAAATCGAAGTGTTTACCGGCGACGGCGCCAGCGAAGCGGCCGTTCTTGTTGTTGAGGGCGATGTCCTCGAAATCGGTGCTGTCGCGATCCTTGGCCTTCTCCAGACGGCCACCGGTGAAGGTCAGGTTCTTGAACTCTTTGGACGTCAGCAAGCCGCCTTCAAAGGTCTGCGGCAGGATGCGCCCGTCGTTCGCCTTGAGGATTGGCAGTTCGGGAATCAGGCTGCCGATTTTCAGTTCCGTGGCGGAGATCTTTACTTTGCCGGTCAGGCCGACTTTCGAGTATTCGTTCGCGGCGCGCCCATCGTCGTGGGTCGGCAGCAGGCCGCTGCCGGTGCGATCCGGACTCGAATCGAGTTTGACCCCGAACATGCCCAGCGCATCGACACCGAACCCCACGGTGCCGTCGGTGTAACCCGATTGCAGATTGAGCATGAAACCCTGAGCCCATTCATCGCGTTTGGATTGCTGGGCGCTGGTGCCAGAGCGAAAGTCGCGGTTGAAATACATGTTGCGGGTTTCGAAGGTGGCGCTGCTGTCTTCGATGAAGTCGGCGTGGCTCAGCGGCGAAAAACCGGCGAGGGCGGCGGCACTGGCAAGGGCGGTACGGCTGAAACGGGAAGGACGAACAGGCGTGAGAGCCTTGGTCTGCAAGGACGGCATGCGGGGGTACTCCGTTTATTGTTCTTATTGGTCGAAAACGCTTCGTGGCGTTTTTCGTAACGCTGTGTGGCATCAGCGACGGCAGTCTGGACTGTCCGTGCATTGACTCTAACGGGCCAACCTTTCGCTAACCTTTCAAATGACTTTCACGGTTTTCGGGCTTCACAGCGGCAGAGGCGGCTGTAAACTCCGCGGCAAAGCGTGGCGTCGGCCACCCCTGAATGAGGTGAAAATCCATGCGTGTTCTGCTCGTCGAAGACCATCTGCAACTGGCCGAAAGTGTTGCTCAGGCGCTCAAGAGCACGGGTCTTACCGTGGATGTGTTGCACGATGGGGTGGCGGCCGACCTTGCGCTCGGCAGCGAGGAGTACGCGGTGGCGATCCTCGATGTCGGCCTGCCGCGCATGGACGGGTTTGAGGTGCTGGCGCGATTGCGCGCGCGCGGAAAGAATTTGCCGGTGTTGATGTTGACCGCACGCAGTGATGTGAAGGATCGCGTGCACGGCCTCAATCTTGGCGCTGACGACTACCTTGCCAAACCTTTCGAGTTGACCGAACTGGAAGCGCGGGTCAAGGCCCTGTTGCGCCGCACTGTGCTCGGCGGCGAGCGTCAGCAGCGTTGCGGTGTGCTGGCCTACGACCTCGACACCCGTCGTTTCACCCTCGGCGAGGAATTGCTGAGCCTGACGTCTCGCGAACAAGCGGTACTCGAAGCACTGATAGCAAGGCCGGGGAGGGTGATGAGCAAAGAGCAACTGGCGTCGCAGGTGTTTGGCCTTGATGAGGAGGCCAGCCCTGACGCGATCGAAATCTACGTGCATCGCTTGCGCAAGAAACTCGATGGCCAACCGGTGGCGATCGTAACCTTCCGTGGCCTCGGCTATCTGCTGGAAAGCCGCGATGCATAAGCCCAGCAGCTTGCGCTGGCGGTTGCTGTGGAATCTGGCG
Source organism: Pseudomonas sp. NPDC087614 (assembly GCF_044743485.1). Lineage (NCBI taxonomy): Bacteria > Pseudomonadati > Pseudomonadota > Gammaproteobacteria > Pseudomonadales > Pseudomonadaceae > Pseudomonas > Pseudomonas sp. NPDC087614. The sequence goes on from NZ_JBIUWN010000002.1 coordinate 100,460, forward strand.
ATATTGCTGGTGGTGTTGATGCTTGCCAGTGGCTTGAGTGCTTACTGGAATGGCCGCGTCGCCGCCGACACTGCCTATGACCGAACCTTGCTGGCCTCGGCGCGAACCATCGCTGCCGGCTTGTCCCAGCGTGACGGCACCCTCAGTGCCGATGTGCCTTATGTGGCCCTCGATACGTTCGCCTACGACAGCGCCGGGCGGATCTATTACCAGGTCAACGACATTCATCAGAAGTTGATTTCCGGTTACGAAAACCTGCCAGGACCGCCGCCCGGCACGCCAAGAACCGACGATTATCCGGCATTGGCGCGCTTCTACAACGCTACCTACCGGGGCCAGAACGTGCGCGTGGTCAGCCTGCTCAAAGCGGTGAGCGAGCCGAACATGAATGGCATGGCGGAAATCCGCGTCGCTGAAACCGATGAAGCTCGCGTCAGCATGGCACGCGGTCTGGCGGGCGATACGTTGCTGCGATTGGGCATGTTGGCGATTGGCGCGTTGCTGTTGGTCTGGTTCGCGGTCAGTGCAGCGTTGCGGCCATTGGAGCGGTTGCGCACGGCGGTGGAGGAGCGTCAGCCCGATGACTTGCGCCCGTTGCCATTGGTGGAAGTGCAGCACGAGTTTGGTCCGCTGGTAAGCAGCCTCAACCATTTTACCGAGCGCCTGCGCGGCCAATTTGAACGTCAGGCGCAGTTCATCGCCGATGCGGCGCATGAATTGCGTACGCCATTGGCAGCGCTCAAGGCGCGGCTTGAGTTGGGTTTGCGATCAAGTGAACCCGAGACGTGGCGCAGCACTCTGGAATCCTGCGCGCAAAGCACCGATCGTCTGACCCATTTGGCTAATCAGTTGCTGTCGCTGGCCCGCGTCGAAAACGGCGCTCGGGCAATTGCCGAGGGCGGCGCGCAGTTGCTCGATCTGAGTCAATTGGCCCGTGAACTGGGCATGGCCATGGCGCCGCTGGCGCACGCGCGCGGTGTCGCCCTGGCGCTGGAGGCGGATGAGCCGGTGTGGTTGCGTGGCGAGCCGACGCTGCTCAATGAGTTGCTGAGCAATCTGGTGGACAACGCATTGGCGCATACACCGTCGGGCGGCAATGTGATTCTGCGGGTCACGGCGCCGGCGGTGCTTGAGGTTGAAGATGACGGGCCGGGGATTCCGCTGGAGGAGCGTGATCGGGTGTTCGAGCGCTTCTATCGGCGTAATCAGCAGGTGGCGGGCTCGGGTTTGGGCTTGGCGATTGTCGGTGAGATTTGTCGGGCGCATCTGGCGCAGATCAGCCTGCACGATGGTGAGCAGGCGGGGTTGAAGGTGCGGGTGAGCTTTATCGCCGGGTGATTTGTATGGGGTGTGCAGGCCTCTTCGCGAGCAAGCTCGCACAGTGGGCGCGTAAACCTGTGGGCTTGCTCGCCAATGGCGTGGTTTCAGATCAGTAAAACATCGTCCGCGACTCTTCCAGGTCTGCGCACAACACTTTGTTCTCGGGATCGATCCCAAGCTTCCTGAACGCCGGGACAGTGAGCGGATCAATGCGTGCAAACGGATGATCGGTGTCCTTGTGGCAATACAGGCTAGCCACTTGCACCAGATCGACGTAATCGATTTCAGCCGAATCGCGTGTGAAATCCTGATAAAGCCCCGGCAATTTCACCAGTCGCTCGGGGAACTCCCAAACGCGCAGCAGTTTGTCACCCAGCAGCGGATGAATGTTGTCGATCACATGGTTGAGGCTGACCGGGTCCGACAGCAGTTCGTAGTGGTCCTCGGCGTAGGTCAGAATCGGCAGCACACCGATCTGATGCACCAACCCGCCCAATGCCGCCTGATCGGGCTTGAGCTGGGAGTAGCGGCGACACAGCGCATAACTGACCCCGGCGATTTCCAGGCTCTTGCGCCAGACGTCGCGCATTTTCTGTTCCACCACTTCGGAACTGGCGTGGAAAATCTGCTCCATCACCAGGCCGATCGCCAGATTGCTGCTGTAGTTGATGCCCAGTCGGGTGATGGCCGTGTGCAGGTCGGTGACTTCCTGCGCCGCGCGCAGCAGGGGGCTGTTGACCACTTTGATCAGGCGCGCCGAGAGCGCGGTGTCTCGGCCTATCACTTTGCTCAGGTCGCTGACGCTGATTTCCGGATCTTCAGCGGCCTTGCGAATTTGCAGGGCCACCTCCGGCAACGTGGGCAGAACCAGGTCATCGTTGTCGATGGCCTCAATCAAATCCTTTTGGACCTTATCCGCCAGTTCGCTCATTTAGACTCTCTAGGGTGTTGCACAAACGCTGCGATCAGCGCTGGATTTCGCGGTCGCGATCCAGTTCGTAGGGCAAATCGAGCAAGTGCAGTGTCTGGCCTTCAAGGCTGCCCAGATGCAGATTGCCCGCTTCGGCAGCTTCGGCCTGCAGCACCGCCAGTAGTTCAATGTTTTGTCCGGCGTGGGCGGCCAGTACGATTTCGCCGATCGAACTGTTGTGGCTCGGCGCGAACAGTTGCGTGCCGGGCTCCGGCAACTCACCCGCCTCCAGGCTCACGCGATACAGGCGGCGCTTGAGTTTGCCCAGGTATTGCATGCGCGCGACGATTTCCTGGCCGGTGTAGCAACCCTTCTTGAAACTTACGCCGCCAACTGCTTGCAGGTTGAGCATCTGCGGGATGAACAGTTCGCGGGTGCTCGGCATGACCTGGCCGATACCGGCGCGGATCTGGCCGAGCAGCCAATGATTGAGTTCACCTTCAGGCAGGACCGCCGACAATTTGCTTTTGATCGCATCGGCTTGATCGGCCGGCACCCAAAGTTCGGCACGGTCCGGCGAGACGCGAATCGCGACCAGACCTTCACTGCGCACGACGCTGTCGGTTTCCGCCGGCAAGTCCAGACCGAGGCTGGTCAAGGCGCTGTCACCATGCGACAGGCCGAAACGCACCCAAGCGGCGCTTTCATCAGTCAGTTTGGATTTGGAGAACACGGCGTATTTTTTCAGATCCGCCAGTTGCGGCTCCAGCAGCTCACTGGCCATGGCCAGCACCACGCCGTCACCTTCGAGCAGAATGCGGAAACTGGACTGCATCCGGCCTTTTTGTGTGCAGCGCGCACCCAGACTGGCCTTGGTGTCACTCAGGTAGTTGATGTTGCAGGTCAATTGGCCTTGCAGGAATTTTCCGGCATCCGCGCCGCGAACCGCGAGAACGCCTTCATGAGACAGGGTGCAGAAAAAAGCAGAATCGGCCATGGGTCTTCGCAGGGTAAAAAAGTCTGGGGCACATCATAAGGGGGCGTTGTTGAAATGGGTAGTTCATAAAGGATCGATGGTGCCCGACCAAAGCCGACTGTGCGAGCCGCGTGGGGGCTGTATACTTGCCGCCAAATTTGAGGAGGGCCCCATGGTCGAACAAGTTGAACTCAATCGCCTCTTTTGGCACAGCCGTCGCGGCATGCTTGAACTTGACGTGCTGCTGGTGCCGTTCGTGAAAGAGGTTTACGCAGACCTGAATCAGGTGGATCGCGATTTGTACGTGCGACTGCTGACGTGTGAGGATCAGGACATGTTCGGTTGGTTCATGGAGCGCAGCGAGTCCGAAGATCCGGAATTGCAACGCATGGTTCGCATGATCCTGGATCGTGTTCAGCCCAAGTAATACGTTCGAATGCCGCTGGCATGCCTCACGGCAGTTGCTGGCGGCGTATCTATTGGCCCAGGCATTCGCTTTGGGCTCGTTGTGCCTACTGTCTATTCCTCTCTGGGCGAGTCTGGTCGGTGCTTTCGGCTGCCTGGTTCACGGTTTCTGGGTATTGCCGCGGCAGATCCTGCTGAGTCATCCAAAAGCATTTTGTGGATTGCGTCGAGATGCCGATGGCTGGCAATTGTGGAATCAGGTCGAAGGCTGGCAAGCCGTGCAGTTGCGCCCCGACAGTCTGGCGCTGCCGTTGATCGTGGTGCTGCGCTTTCGTTTGCGCGGGGAGTGGCAGGTCAGGTCGATCTGTGTGCCTCGGGACTCGCAGACGGCGGATCTGCACCGACGTCTGCGAGTACGACTCAAGTTCAGCCGACGTAGGTGGGCGGCACCAGAATAGTGTCGAGCGCTTCGGGCAGCAGGTCAGGATAGTCGAGGGTGTAATGCAGGCCGCGACTTTCCTTGCGCTCCATGGCTGAGCAAATCATCAGCTCAGCAACCTGGGCGAGATTTCGCAGCTCAATCAGATCGCGACTGACTTTATAGTTGCTGTAGAACTCGTCGATCTCGTCCAGCAACAGGCGCACTCGGTGCTGGGCCCGTTGCAGGCGCTTGTTGGTGCGCACGATACCGACGTAGTCCCACATGAAACGGCGCAGTTCATCCCAGTTGTGCGCAATGATTACGTCTTCGTCGGAATCAGTGACCTGGCTGGCGTCCCACGCGGGCAGGGCGCTTGGCGCTGTCACATCATCGAGTTGCGCCAGAATGTCTGCCGCCGCCGAGCGGGCGTAGACGAAACATTCCAGCAGCGAGTTGCTGGCCATGCGATTGGCGCCATGCAGGCCGGTGAAACTGGTTTCACCGATGGCATACAAACCCGGTACATCGGTGCGACCGTTTTGGTCGACCATGACTCCGCCGCAGGTGTAGTGCGCGGCGGGTACGACCGGGATCGGTTGTTGAGTGATGTCGATGCCGAAACCGAGACAGCGTTCATAAACCGTCGGGAAGTGACTTTTTATAAAGGCTTCAGGCTTGTGGCTGATGTCGAGATAGACACAATCCACACCCAGACGCTTCATTTCATGGTCGATGGCGCGTGCGACGATGTCTCGCGGTGCGAGTTCGGCGCGCTTGTCGAAGCGGTGCATGAAGCGATCGCCATTGGGCAGCTTCAAGTGCGCGCCTTCGCCGCGCAACGCTTCAGTGATCAGGAAGCTTTTGGCTTGCGGGTGATACAGGCAGGTGGGGTGGAACTGATTGAATTCGAGATTTGCCACGCGGCAGCCCGAGCGCCAGGCCATGGCGATGCCATCACCACAGGCGCCGTCAGGGTTGCTGGTATAGAGGTAGACCTTGGCAGCCCCGCCGGAAGCCAGAATCACGAAACGCGCTCCATAGGTATCGACTTCACCTGTGGCGCGGTTCAACACGTAGGCGCCCAGGCAGCGGTCGCCGTCCATGCCCAAGCGTCGTTCGGTAATCAGATCGACGGCAACCCGCTGCTCCAGCAGTTCGATGTTGGAGCGTTCTTTGGCTTGGGTCAGCAAGGTTTTGAATATCGCAGCGCCGGTGGCATCGGCCGCATGGATGATGCGCCGGTGACTATGGCCGCCTTCGCGGGTCAGGTGGAATTCAAAGCCGCCGTCTTCAGTGCCGGACTGTTCGTCGCGGGTGAACGGCACGCCTTGATCGATCAGCCACTGGATGGCTTCCCGGCTGTGCTCGACGGTGAAGCGCACGGCGTCTTCATGGCACAGACCGCCGCCGGCGTTCAGGGTGTCATCGACGTGGGATTCGACAGTGTCGGTGTCGTCCAGTACGGCGGCGACGCCACCCTGGGCCCAGAACGTCGAACCGTTGGCGAGATCGCCCTTGCTCAATACGGCAATGCGCAAATGGCCTGGAAGGGTCAGCGCAAGACTCAGACCGGCAGCACCGCTGCCAATGACCAGAACATCGTGTTGAAACTGTTGGCTCATTTCAGGATTCCGCTCAAAGCGACCCGGATCGGGGGTGGCGCAAGACAGCTGGATTGGCGAGTCAAGACAACCACACAGCCCACTAGTATATAGAGGGGTGGGGCGGCACAATAGCCGGGCCTATATGGCATTGTGAAACTACTGTGACGGAAAAAGCCGTGTGTTTCGTCGGAAGATTTTCCATGAGTTTTGGGAAAAGACGACTGTATCGACGATGAAACAGACTTTTCCTTCCCGGGGTTGCCCAATGTGGAGTGGGTGCGTCTATAAATAATTGGAACTTTTGCCAAAGGCCCAAGATCAATAGACGGTGCCAGAAACAAGGGACAGTGTCGGCTTACGTGCGGAATCTGCGGTTGGGTTCCTGCCGGCGAAACCGATGACAAGATTATTCGCGCAGCCGGTTTATCCCGCGCTGCGTTTTTCGTGCGTGCCAAAACAGAGCCCGCAGGAAACTTGCTTGGAGGGGGAGAACTTTTGCGAAAAGCCCGAGTCTATGGTTGCAAGTCTGGTCATTTAGTTATGCAAGTCTCCTCCGGGCTTATCGAGGAGTGTTCATGCTAACCCAGGAAGAGGATCAGCAACTGGTCGAACGCGTTCAACGTGGCGACAAGCGAGCTTTCGATCTGCTGGTGCTGAAATATCAGCACAAAATTCTCGGGTTGATCGTGCGTTTTGTGCACGACACCCATGAAGCCCAGGACGTGGCTCAGGAAGCCTTTATCAAGGCGTATCGAGCACTTGGAAACTTTCGCGGCGACAGTGCGTTTTATACGTGGCTGTACCGTATTGCCATTAACACGGCGAAGAATTACCTGGTTTCACGCGGCCGCCGGCCGCCGGATAGCGATGTAAGTTCCGAAGATGCAGAGTTCTACGACGGCGATCATGGCCTCAAGGATCTCGAATCACCAGAACGTGCACTGCTGCGGGATGAGATCGAAGGCACCGTCCATCGAACCATTCAGCAACTGCCAGAGGATTTGCGTACGGCTTTAACTTTACGTGAATTCGATGGTCTGAGTTACGAGGACATTGCGAGCGTCATGCAGTGTCCGGTGGGTACCGTGCGCTCTCGGATTTTCCGCGCCCGGGAGGCCATCGATAAAGCCCTGCAGCCGTTGTTGCAGGAAAACTGAGACAGCGGCGACAGCCAAGAGAGGAACGCCATGAGTCGTGAAGCCCTGCAGGAATCGCTGTCCGCAGTGATGGATAACGAAGCGGACGAATTGGAATTGCGTCGAGTGCTCAATGCACTGGACGACGTTGAAACCCGTGAGACCTGGGCTCGTTACCAGATCGCTCGGGCAGCCATGCACAAGGATTTGCTGCTTCCACGTCTGGATATCGCTGCGGCAGTGTCTGCTGCACTGGAAGACGAAACGGCTCCGGCCAAAGTATCCCGTAGCCCATGGCGCAACCTCGGCCGTCTGGCTGTTGCAGCCTCGGTAACTGTTGCCGTTCTGGCCGGTGTTCGTCTTTACAACCAGGACGAAATTGCAGGTGTTGAACTGGCACAGCAATCGAACCAGCCAACCCTGGCCACTCCACAAGTAAAAGGCCCGGCTGTTTTGGCAGGCTATAGTGAGAGTTCGGAAGCCACTGGCCCTATGGCCAACGGCGTACTGCAAGGTCAGCCGGGCTGGCACGATCAGCGTCTGCCGGGTTACTTGCGCCAACACGCTCAACAGGCAGCTCTGAAAGGTACTGAAAGCGCACTGCCATATGCACGTGCAGCGAGCCTGGAAAACCGTTAAGGAGGATCATGCGCGCCATACCTCTACTCTCGCTTCTGCTCAGTGGCTGGTTCGTTGTTCCAGCCCACGCCGACGAGGCCCAGGACTGGTTGACCCGTCTGGGCCAGGCCGAACAGCAGCAGAGCTTTAAAGGCACATTCGTTTACGAGCGTAACGGTAGTTTTTCTACCCATAACATCTGGCATCGCGTCCAGAATGGCCAGGTTCGCGAGCGTTTACTTCAGCTCGACGGTTCTGCACAGGAAGTCGTGCGCATTGATGGACATACTCAATGCGTCAGCGGCACCCTGATTGCCGGGCTGGGGGATACTCCCAACTCCGCCGCTCGCTCTCTCGATCCGCAAAAGCTTAAGAACTGGTATGACCTTGCCGTCATTGGCAAATCGCGCGTGGCCGGGCGAGACGCAGTGATCGTATCGCTCACGCCTCGTGACCAGCATCGTTACGGGTTTGAGTTGCATCTGGACAAGCAGACCGGGCTGGCGCTCAAGTCATTGTTGCTCAATGACAAAGGGCAGTTGCTCGAACGCTTCCAGTTCACCAGTCTCGATACCGCCGATGTACCCTCTGATAAAGACCTGCTGGCCGACGCCGACTGCAAGCCCGTCAAGCTCGACAGCGACAAGGCTTCTGCCGTGAAAACGGCTCAGGTCTGGCATTCAGTGTGGTTGCCCCCCGGCTTCGAACTGACCAGCAGCGCTTCGCACAAAGATTCGGAAACAAAGGCGCAGGTCACCAGCCTGATGTATGACGATGGCTTGGCGCGCTTCTCGGTTTTCCTTGAGCCATTGAATGGCGCTACCGTTACGGATACTCGCACCCAGTTGGGCCCGACTGTCGCCGTATCCCGTCGGTTGACCACGCCGGAAGGCGAGATCATGGTCACCGTGGTGGGTGAGATTCCAATCGGCACTGCCGAACGAATTGCGCTTTCGATGCGTAATACCGATGCCCCAGCAACCAGCAAGCAGTGAGCTGATTTCAGTCATTACTCTTTCTTCGTTCAGACGGAGATGAAATGTTTGTTGAGTATTTTCATTTGCAAATCACCCGGAAATTTTTTATAGGTCAGAGCCTCACGGCTCTGGCCTTGTTTGTTTTTCCTGGAAGAAAAATACCGGTGTGTGGTTTCCGGTGTTCCTTGTTCCATATCGCTTAAACCTGCTCGTCGTAACGGGAGCTGTATGTCGATACCTAGCTTGAAGTCTTATCTCTCCATTTTCGCCACCGTGCTGTTGCTCGGTCAGGCCGTACCTGCTGCGCAAGCAGCCGATCTGCCTGACTTTACGCAACTGGTCGAACAAGCTTCGCCGGCAGTGGTGAACATCAGTACCACGCAGAAATTGCCGGATCGCAAAGTGAACCAGCAGATGCCCGATCTCGAAGGCCTGCCACCGATGCTGCGCGAGTTCTTCGAACGCGGGATGCCGCCTCAGCAGCGTTCGCCTGGCGGCGGACGCCAGCGTGAAGCGCAATCGCTGGGTTCGGGGTTCATCATCTCTCCGGATGGCTACATCCTGACCAACAACCACGTGATTGCCGATGCTGACGAAATTCTCGTACGCCTGGCTGATCGCAGCGAAATGAAAGCCAAGCTGGTCGGCACTGATCCGCGCTCCGATGTGGCTTTGCTGAAAATCGAAGGCAAGGATCTGCCGGTGCTCAAGCTTGGCAAGTCCCAGGATTTGAAAGCTGGCCAATGGGTGGTGGCAATCGGATCGCCTTTCGGCTTTGACCATACGGTGACCCAAGGCATCGTCAGCGCCGTGGGTCGTAGTCTGCCGAACGAGAACTACGTGCCGTTCATTCAGACCGACGTGCCGATCAACCCGGGCAATTCCGGTGGCCCACTGTTCAACCTGAACGGTGAAGTGGTCGGGATCAACTCGCAGATCTACACCCGTTCCGGCGGCTTCATGGGTGTGTCGTTCGCGATCCCTATCGATGTGGCAATGGATGTGTCGAACCAGTTGAAGAGCGGTGGCAAGGTCAGCCGTGGCTGGCTGGGCGTGGTCATTCAAGAAGTGAACAAGGATCTGGCCGAGTCGTTTGGTCTTGATAAACCGGCCGGTGCGCTGGTTGCACAGATCCAGGATGATGGTCCGGCGGCCAAGGGCGGTCTGCAAGTGGGCGACGTGATCCTGAGCATGAATGGTCAACCGATTGTCATGTCCGCTGACCTGCCGCATCTGGTTGGTGCACTGAAAGCGGGTACCAAGGCCAATCTGGAAGTGATCCGTGACGGGAAGCGCAAGAATGTCGAACTGACAGTCGGTGCCATTCCTGACGAAGACAAAGAACTGGATGTTCTGCCGAAGTCCGGAACCGAAACGAGCAGCAACCGCCTCGGTGTGTCGGTGGGCGAGCTGACTGCTGAGCAGAAGAAGGCGTACGACCTCAAAGGGGGGGTGGTCATCAAGGAAGTGCAGGACGGTCCTGCGGCGTTGATCGGTCTGCAACCAGGTGATGTCATCACCCACCTGAACAACCAGGCCATCGGCTCCACCAAGGAGTTCGCCGAGATCGCCAAGGCGCTGCCGAAGAATCGCTCGGTGTCGATGCGTGTTCTGCGCCAAGGTCGCGCGAGCTTCATTACCTTCAAACTGGCTGAATAAGCAGGCTGACGGTTAAAAAAAACCGCCTCGAAAGAGGCGGTTTTTTTATACCTGAAGCTTTTATATCGATGGTATGACTCAGCCCATCATGTCCTTGACCATGCGTTCCTGCTCCAACAACTCGCGTTGGCGTGCGTCAATGCGCGCGGACAGCGGGAAGTTGCTGCCCGCCTTGCGTTTGGCAAAATCGAGCTGCTGGATCGCCTGACGGTAATCGCCGACCAGCGCGAAGTACTCGGCGCGTGCTTGGTGCAGGCCGATGATATTGCCTGACAAACCACGGGTTTCGGCAACCTGATACCAGACGTCCGGATCATTCGGGCGTGATTTGAGCAAGCCTTCCAGCGCCTTTTCGGCATCGGCGGCGCGATTCTGTTTGAGCAGCAGGTCGACACGAACCTGGTTCAGCGGATAGTTGCCCGGATACTGCGTGAGCATGCGGTCAACCCGCGACTGTGCATCGGGCAGGCGATTGTTGGTGATGTCCAGGTCGACCTGAGCAAGGTTGTAGATGATCTCGTTTGGCGACTTGGCCAGCAATTGCTTGAGGTTCTCCCGGGCTTCATTCAACTGGCCACCCTTTATCTGCGCGATCGCCAGACCATAGCGCGCCACATCGTTTTTCGGGTTTTCGTCCAGTTGCGCGCGAAAGCGCTTGGCACCCAACCCCGGGGTTCCCTCGTAGATCAGTTGGACGCGGGCGCGAATCAACTGATAGCGCATGGAGTCTTCGATGCCGCCGGGCTTGGCCTGTTCGGCGCGGTTGCGGGTGTCGGCGATCCGCGATTCGGTAACCGGGTGAGTCAACAGGAATTCCGGTGGCTTGGCATCGAAACGATACTGGCGCATCAAGCGCTCGAACATGTTCGGCATCGAGCGCGGATCGTACCCGGCCTTCTCCAGATTGAGGATGCCGATACGGTCGGCTTCCTGTTCGTTCTGGCGGGAGAAGGTCCGTTGCGACTGAATCGCAGCAGCCTGAGTGCCCGCGATGGTTGCAATACCAGCGTCACCGCCACCGGCCGCGGCAATCACGATCCCGGCCAGCAGCGCGGCCATCATTGGCACTTGCATCCGCTGTGACGCCTCGACACCGCGGGCGAAGTGGCGTTGTGACAAGTGAGCCAGTTCGTGCGCCAGTACCGACGCGTATTCGCCCTCGGTCTGCGCATTGAGGAACAGTCCACCGTTGACCCCGACCACGCCGCCCGGTGCCGCAAAAGCGTTGAGCTGCGGGCTGTTGATCAGGATGAATTCAAGGCGCCGGTCAGTAACCTGGCTAGTCTCCACCAGCTTGTAAACGCTCGATTCGACGTAGTCCTTGAGCTGTGGATCGTTGAGTTGTGAAACCTGACTGCGCAACATGGCCAGCCAGGCGCGACCGAGCTGGTATTCCTGTTGTGGCGAGACAATGGCAGAGCTGGCGTCGCCGAGTGACGGCAGATCGTCGGCAAAGCCCGGTGAGGCGAGCAGGCAAGCGAGCGTCAGCAGGGTAGGGCGCAGAAAAGTCATGCACAAAGCCTTAGAAGACAAAGACCTTACTGTAGCCGGACACCAGGCCTGCGACCAGATATTCTAGGCCGCTCGACTGACCTGATCCGGAGTGAAGCAATGACTGACGCTGTAGCCCATGATGTGGAACTGGACGCCAGCGGCCTGAATTGTCCGTTGCCGTTGCTCAAGGCAAAAATGGAACTGAACAAGTTGTCCAGCGGTGCGGTGCTCAAGGTGATCGCCACGGATGCGGGCTCGCAGCGCGATTTCCGCACCTTTGCCAAATTGGCCGGTCATACGCTGCTGCGTGAAGAAGACGAATCGGGCGTCTATCGTTACTGGTTGAAAAAGGCCTGAACCTGACAGCGTAAAAGACCTAAGGATTATTGATGTTCAAAGTGTTACGCGACTGGATTCAGCGCTACTTCTCCGACGAAGAGGCTGTGGTGTTGGCGGTGCTGCTGGTGCTGGCCTTTACTGCGGTGCTCACCCTCGGCGGCATGCTTGCGCCTGTATTGGCGGGGATGGTGCTGGCGTATCTGATGCAGGGCCTGGTGGTCACGCTGGAGCGTCTGCGCATGCCGGGCGGTGCTGCGGTGGCGTTGGTGTTTGCGCTGTTCATGGGCGTCTTGATGCTCTTCATCGTCGTGGTGTTGCCGCTGCTGTGGCATCAGTTGATCACGCTGTTCAACGAGCTGCCGGGCATGCTTGCCAAATGGCAATCGCTGCTTTTGTTGCTGCCGGAGCGCTATCCGCATCTGGTGTCCGACGAGCAAGTGTTGCAGGCCATCGAAGTGGCGCGCGGCGAGATTGGCAAATTCGGCCAGTTGGCGCTGACGTTCTCGCTGTCGAGTTTGCCACTGTTGGTGAACATCATGATCTACCTGGTCTTGGTGCCGATCCTGGTGTTCTTCTTTCTCAAGGATCGGGCAATGATCGGCGAGTGGGTACGCGGCTATCTGCCCCGCGAACGGGCGCTGATCACCCGTGTCACGCAGGAGATGAACCGCCAGATCGCCAATTACATTCGCGGCAAAGTCATCGAGATTGTGATTTGCGGCGGCGTGACCTACATCGCTTTTGTCGCGCTGGGCCTCAACTATGCGGCGCTGCTGGCCTTGCTGGTCGGGGTTTCGGTGGTGGTGCCGTATGTCGGAGCGGTGGTGGTGACGGTGCCCGTGCTGCTGATTGCGTTGTTCCAGTGGGGCTGGAGCGATCAGTTCATCTATTTGATGGCTGCTTACGGGATCATCCAGACACTGGACGGCAATGTGCTGGTGCCGTTGCTGTTTTCCGAGGCGGTCAATCTGCACCCGGTGGCAATCATTTGCGCGGTGCTTTTGTTTGGCGGGTTGTGGGGGTTTTGGGGCGTGTTCTTTGCGATTCCCCTGGCGACGCTGTTCAAGGCAGTGCTGGATGCGTGGCCGCGCAAGGAGCCAGCGGTGGCGCCATTGCTTTAGTGGCTGATCCGTATTGTTCGGTGCGGCTTGAGGCCCATTCGCGAGCAAGCCCGCTCCCACATAGGAACCGTGGCGTTCACAGATCCAGTGTGGGAGCGGGCTTGCTTGCGAAGGCGTCAGTGAAAACGACGCAACAACATCAGGCCTTGTTCAGATCCTGAGCCGCCGCCAGCACCGCATCCACATGCCCCGGCACTTTCACGCCGCGCCATTCCTGACGCAGTACACCGTCCTTGTCAATGAGGAACGTGCTGCGATCAACGCCCAGGTATTCCTTACCGTACAGCTTCTTCAGCTTGATCACGTCGAACAGTTGGCAGACGGCTTCGTCCTTGTCGCTGATCAGCTCGAACGGAAATTCCTGCTTGCACTTGAAGTTCTCGTGGGACTTCAGGCTGTCGCGGGAAATGCCGAAGATTTCCGTGTTGGCAGCCTTGAATGCCGCGTACTGATCTCGAAAGCCCTGGCCTTCGGTGGTGCAGCCCGGGGTGCTGTCCTTCGGATAGAAGTAGATCACCACTTGCTTGCCCTTCAGGGCAGAGAGGCTGACGGTTTGCCCGCTGGTGGCAGGTGCTTCGAAATCCGCTACCGGTTGGTCGATGACAACGGCCATGAAAGCTTCCTTACATTGGGTTTTGTGGGCGCCAAGGCTCGATCAGCGCGTCGAGGTTCATCGCGTCGGCGAAATCCAGGAACTGGTCACGCAGCCAACTGATCTGGGTGCCGGCCGGCAGGGTTACGGTGAATGTCGCGTTGAGCATGGTGCCGCCCGTCTGTGGCGCCTGATACGTGTCGCACGTCAGGTTTTCCAGTTCGACGTTGTGATCCATGAAGAACTGGCACAACTCATTGATGATGTCCGGGCGATACGCCGAGCTGACGTAAGCCACATACGGCAGTGCCTGCGGGCGATTTTCCAGCGCCGCGCTACGCACCACGTTGACGGTGAAAGCGTGCTTCTTGGCGAGGCCCGACAGGCTGCCTTCCAGACGCGCGAGGGCGTCCCAACTGCCAGAGATCTCAAGGATCAGCGCGCTGCACTCGCCGTGGCGGGTCAGGCGTGAAGTAACCACGGCGCAGCGATTTTCATGGCTGGCGCGGCACAGGACGTTAGTCAGCTCCATGGGGTTGGCGCCGAGGGCACTGATGACAAGGAATTGTTCGCGAACTGTGGGGGTGGACATGCAGCATTCCTAAAGCGATGAGCGGTCGGTAGGTTTACGGTCGTTGGCCGTCGGGAATTGCCTGTGTGCCCATTCAGGCTGTCCGTTCAAAAAGCCCCGGCAAAGCACTCGCGGCTCGCTCCACTATAGCGGGAGCGCGTCGATGCGACGCAGGAACGGGGTTTGGGAGGCCGAAAAGGGAGGCTGTAACCCGGCGTACAAGCTGATCTGTACCGATCAAAGTCTGAAGGGTAGCGAAAAGCGGCGCCAAGGGGAATGGCGGCAGCGCAGTACTTCGCTTGTGCAAGCATCTTGGCGCCAGTACCATTACCGCTCTCTTTTTCCGGCAGGAGCGGTTTCATGATTGCGGGCAGTATGGTGGCACTGGTCACTCCCATGGATGCACAAGGGCGTCTGGACTGGGACAGCCTCAGCAAACTCGTGGACTTCCACCTCAAGAACGGCACCCATGCCATTGTCGCGGTCGGTACTACCGGCGAGTCGGCAACCCTTGATGTAGAAGAACACATCGCCGTGATCAAAGCCGTGGTCAAACAGGTTGCCGGCCGCATTCCGGTCATCGCCGGTACCGGCGCCAACTCGACCCGTGAAGCCGTCGAACTGACCCGCAACGCCAAAGCCGCCGGCGCCGATGCCTGCCTGCTGGTCGTCCCGTATTACAACAAGCCGACTCAGGAAGGTCTGTACCAGCACTTCAAGCACATCGCTGAAGCGGTCGACATCCCGCAGATTCTCTACAACGTGCCTGGCCGCACGTCTTGCGACATGCAGGCCGAGACCGTGATTCGCCTGTCCACCGTGCCTAACATCATCGGCATCAAGGAAGCCACCGGCGACCTGACGCGTGCCAAAGCGATCATTGATGGCGTGAGCAAGGACTTCATCGTGCTGTCGGGCGATGATCCGACCGCGGTCGAGCTGATCCTGCTGGGTGGCAAAGGCAATATCTCTGTTACCGCCAATGTCGCTCCACGCGAAATGGCGGATCTGTGCGAGGCCGCGCTCAAAGGCGACGCCGATACCGCACGGGCCATCAACGAAAAACTGATGCCTCTGCACAAAGACCTGTTCATCGAAGCCAACCCGATTCCGGTGAAGTGGGCTTTGGTTGAAATGGGCCTGATGCACGAAGGCATCCGCCTGCCGCTGACGTGGCTGAGCGCACCTTGTCATGAAACGCTTCGCACGGCCCTGCGCCAGTGCAGCGTCCTGGTTTAATTGAGGAAGTACAACGCATGAAGCGAATGGCCGGACTTTCCGCACTTGCCTTGATTATCTCCAGCACCAGCGGCTGCGGATGGGTCTGGGGGCCGGAAGGTTATTTCCGCGACCGTGGTAGCGATTACCTGCAAGCGCAACAGACTGCACCGATGCAACTGCCATCGGATGTCAGCACCTCCAAACGTCTGGATCCGCTGCTGCCGATCCCGCGCAACGTCGCTGACGATACCGCCAAGGGTGAGTACGTTGTTCCGCGTCCTCAGCCGTTGTCGGCCATCGCCGATGCCAGCGATTATTCGCTGCAGAAAAGCGGCGATTCGCGTTGGGTCATGGGGCAGCATCCACCGGCCGAAGTCTGGCCAGTGGCCGTGCAGTTCTTCGAGGACAACGGTTTCCGTCTGGATGAACAGCGCCCGCAAACGGGCGAATTCACCACCACCTGGCAGCACTCCGATGAACTGTCCGCTGCCATGGCCAAGCGCCTGAGCGCAGCGGGCGTCGGCGCCGACAGCGAAACCCGCGTTCGTGTGCGTGTCGAGCCGGGTGTGCAGCGCAATACCAGTGAAATCTATGTGGTCAGTGCCGAGCGGCCTGCCGGCAGTACTGCAGACGTAGCCTTCACCAATCGTTCGGTCAACACTGGCCTGGACGCAGCGCTGGTTGACGACATGCTCGCGAGCATGAGCCGTACTGCCGAAAAGGGCGGTTCGGTGTCGATGCTCGCTTCGCGTGATTTCGATACGCCAAGCCGCGTCAGCCTCAGCGAAGATGGCAGCGGTAACCCGGTGTTGAACGTCGGTACCGATCTGAACCGTGCATGGGCCAGCGTTGGCCGTGCGCTGGAGCAGGGCGAATGGCGTGTTGAAGACATCAACCGCAGCCTGGGCCTGTACTACATCAACCTGGCCGAAAAAGCCGAGAAGAAAGACGACAAGCCTGGTTTCTTCAGCAGCCTGTTTGGCAGTGCGCCGAGCAAGGAAGAAATTGAAGCCCGTGCCGAGCGTTATCAGGTTCGCCTGAGCAAGGTTGGCGAGAACATCCAGGTCACCGTCGAGAAAAACATCAACACCGTCGCACCGGCTGACGTAGCGCGCAAAGTGTTGAGCGTGATTCAGGACAATCTGGGCTGATCACATGCGTTTTGCCGTTCTCGGCAGCGGTAGCCAAGGGAACGGCACGCTGATCGCCAGTGCTGATACGTATGTGCTGGTGGATTGTGGTTTTTCCCTGCGGGAAACCGAAAAACGCCTGTTGCGCCTGGGTGTGAACCCGGCGCAACTGAGCGCGATACTCGTAACCCACGAACATGCCGACCACGTGCATGGCGTGGGTTTGCTGTCTCGGCGCTACAATCTACCGGTCTACCTCAGTCGCGGCACACTGCGCGGGATGCGCAAACCGATTGAACCCGCAGGCTTTCTGGCCGGCGGCGAGCAACTGCAGATCGGTGCACTGAACATCAAGGTCATTGCCGTGGCCCATGATGCGCAGGAACCGACCCAGTATGTCTTCAGTGATCACGAGCAGCGGCGCTTCGGCCTGCTGACTGACCTGGGTTCCTACTGCGAGCGGGTGCTTGACGGTTATCGGGATCTCGATGCGTTGATGATCGAGTCCAATCATTGCCGCGATATGCTGGCTCGTGGTCACTACCCGTACTTTCTCAAGCAACGGGTGGGCGGCGAGCTGGGACATTTGAACAACCACCAGGCGGCATTCCTGGTGTCCGAGTTGGGCTGGCAGGGTTTGCAACACCTGGTTCTGGCCCATCTGAGCAGCAAGAACAATTTGCCGCAGCTGGCCCGGCAATGTTTTGTCGACACCCTCGGGTGCGACCCGGACTGGCTGCAACTGGCCGATCAAGATTCAGGGCTCGACTGGCGCCACATCGCCTAGCCCACCTACTTAGCAAGCGGAGCCCATCATGGAAAAACGTGAAGAACTCTACCGCGGCAAAGCCAAATCGGTTTACAAGACCGACGACGCTGACCGCTTGATCCTGCTGTTTCGCAACGACACCTCGGCGTTCGACGGCAAGCGTATCGAGCAGCTCGACCGCAAAGGCATGGTGAACAACAAGTTCAACGCCTTCATCATGCAAAAGCTCGAAGCGGCCGGCGTACCGACCCAATTCGACAAACTGCTGGGCGACAACGAATGCCTGGTGAAGAAGCTCGACATGATCCCGGTCGAGTGCGTCGTGCGTAACTACGCCGCCGGTAGCCTGGTCAAGCGCTTGGGCGTCGAAGAGGGCCTGAAGCTCAACCCTTACACCTTCGAACTGTTCCTGAAGGACGACGCCAAGGGCGACCCGTTCATCAACGAATCCCACGTTGTCGCATTCGGCTGGGGCACCGCCGAGCAACTGGTTCGCATGAAAGAACTGTCGCTCAAGGTCAACGAAGTGCTGACCAAGCTGTTTGACGACGCCGGCCTGCTGCTGGTCGACTTCAAGCTTGAATTCGGCGTGTTCAGCGACGGCTCCATCGTCCTGGGTGACGAGTTCAGCCCGGACGGCTGCCGTCTGTGGGACAAGGACACCAAGAAGAAGATGGACAAAGACCGCTTCCGCCAAGGCCTCGGTGACGTCATCGAAGCCTACGAAGAAGTCGCCAATCGTCTGGGCGTACCGCTTTAATCGACGCAAGCATCTGATAGCACGGAAAAAATTTCGCTTGGGGGGTTCGCAACTAGCGAAAGTGTTGTTATGATGCGCGCCGTTGGAGAGATGCCAGAGTGGCCGAATGGGACGGATTCGAAATCCGTTGTACCTTCACCGGTACCTAGGGTTCGAATCCCTATCTCTCCGCCATTACATAGAAGAAGCCCCGTAGATGAGAATCTACGGGGCTTTTTCGTTTCTGGGCGAATAGTGAGGTCGGCCAACCGCTATTTTCCGGCTTTGAGTGTTTTCACATCGTCAATCACCGCTTTACCCATCGCAGTCAGGTATACGCACCCAAGCATAACGGTAGCTGCGTCTTCTGCGAAGAATTTGGCGAGGCCTGGCAAATCGGAAACTTGCGACAGCGTTTCGCTGACGGGGACGCTGGCGCTGACGTGGAACAGTGCGTTGCCCTGAGCCGTAGATGGATGGGGCGAATCCGATGGTTTTTTCTTCTGGGGTTTCGGTCATTTTGCGCCTCCGTACATAGAGACGTGTGATGAGAGAAGGCTTGTATCGCGGTGCAGGCGAAGCGGGCTTAACAGGTTACTTGTTTGTATCGTTCAACTCCCTCGATTCCGGAGCTGCCGCATTCTGCCGACGAGTTACTTCACCGAACATGGAAAGGCCTCACAGGATCAAACCTGTGGGGCCTTTTCATTTTTGCAGGAGCTACCGCTCCCCGCACTCAGCCACTCACGACAGCGAGTGCCCTAGCTCCTGTTTGATCAGCTCATAAACTTCCTTGTGCGTTGAGTTATGCAGCGTGTTGTCCTGGCATGCCGAAGCCAGGAAGGTTTTGACTTCTTCTTTGGCGTGCGGGTAGAGGCTGGCGACGTAGTCGGCCTCATGTTCTTGGGTGCAGTTGAAGTACTTGTCGTCTTTCGCTTTGTCTCTAGCCATTGTGCGGCTCCTTTTGGGTTCAAATGATGTGGAGAAACAGGGCCGGATGGCCCCATACGTCACTGAGCGTAGGGACGTAAAGACGGCCCGCCAGTCGTTCGAACAAAAAAGGAAAAGGTTGTAGGACGCAGTCGCTCATTCACTCTCGCGGTTAAATCTCCTTCACCGGCGTCTCCCCTGTTGCTCCTTTGATCAACTCGATTACATGCAAACAATCGGCCTTGTTCACATAAGACTCACCACTGGCGATGGTTTCGTGATTGCCTGCGCGCAGCCTCCAGCGCCATTGCCCTTTGCCGGTGCTCGGGGTGCCTTTGGATTGTCTGTAAATCTCGAAATACATTCAGTTCGCTCCATGCGATTTATTTGTGCGACAGCCTTTTTGACGCATGGTCGCAAGCCTAGCGCAGACGGGTTTTTTGGCTATCGGACATTTGTTTCCAATCGTTCGCGGATGTTTCTGAAGGGGGCATGTTTAGTACGTTGAGAATGGTCGCTTGGCGAAGAGCTGCAATGTGTATTTGAACGACGTTCCCGTCCACGACATACGGGACTGAACGGTGACGCACAGGTCATGGGCTGAGGGTGAAAACACAGAAGGTCCAGTGAGGTCGGCAAAGGTTGATGGACGCCGAGCCCCAGGCCTTTCTACACTGCCCGTATTCCGGGGAGCGGGGGCAGTGAATGAATCGCAATGAACTACGCAAGGCTGACATCAACCTGATGGTGGTCTTCGAAACCTTGATGCTCGAGCGCAACGTGACCCGTGCGGCGGAGAAGCTGTTTCTCGGTCAGCCGACCATCAGTTCGGCGCTCAACCGTTTGCGCACGATGCTCAACGATCCGTTGTTCATTCGTGTCGGGCACCGCATGGAGCCGACAGCCCGCGCTGAAGATATCTTTCGTCACCTCAAACCGGCGCTGGATTCGTTGTCAGTGGCATTGAGCCTGACCCGTGATTTCGATCCTGCGGTCAGTACCATGACGTTCCGCATCGGCCTGTCTGATGACGTCGAGTTCGGCCTGTTGCCGCCGGCGTTGCGTGCTTTGCGTCAGGAAGCACCGAACGTGGTGTTCGTGGTGCAACACGTCGACTATTGGCGAATCCCCGATCTGCTGGCCGCCGGCGATATCACGGTCGGTATCAGTCAGACCCGTGGCCTGCCGGCCAACGCCAAACGCAAACTGCTGCGGCACATTCAACCGAGCATCCTGCGTGCCGACGCCTGCGATACGCCGCTGACCCTCGATGAATATTGCGCACGTCCCCACGTCCTGGTGTCCCACACCGCCAACGTCAGTGGTTTCGCCGACGAGTGGCTGGCAGAGCTTGGCCGTACCCGTCAGGTGGTGCTGTCGGTGCCGCAATACAGCGCGCTGCCGGCACTGTTGGCCGGCACGGACCTTATTGCCAGCCTGCCGGATTACGCCGCCGCTGCCATGGCCACCTCCGGGTTGCTGTTCAAGGAACCGTTCCCGTTCAAGACGCCGACACTCGACCTGTCGATGGTCTGGCTCAGCCACGTCGACAGCGACCCGGCAGAGCGCTGGTTGCGTTCGCGGCTCGAAGCCTTGATGAGTGAGCGCCCCCCGACACCGCTCTAAAACGCGCGACACGACCCTGACGGGCGTTGTTCAACTTGCCGGGAGGAAGTCTGCCTGCTTTGCTGTGACGTATGAATCCGGCGGAGACCTGTGCCATGAGCATCACCCGTACGTTGCTGCGTGGGCGCGGCAGTCTCGACAGTGGCAAGGTTGGCATGGTCGAGCTGTTTTTCGATCTGGTGTTCGTGTTCGCCGTAACCCAGTTGTCGCATTCCCTGCTCGCTCATTTGTCGATTCTCGGCGCGGTGCAGGTAGCGTTGTTGATGGTCGCGGTGTGGTGGGTGTGGATCTTCACGTCCTGGATCACCAATTGGCTCGACCCGGAAAAACTGCCGATCCGCCTCGGGTTGTTTGGCCTGATGATTGCCGGTTTGTTGCTCTCATCGGCCATTCCCAAGGCATTCACCGAACGCGGTTTGATGTTCGCCGCAGCGTTTGTGTTCATGCAGGTCGGGCGCACGCTGTTTGCCATTTGGGCGGTGCGCGGCGAATCGCTGAGCATGACCCGCAACTTTCAGCGCATCCTCGTCTGGCTGATGCTGTCCGGGGTTTTCTGGATGGCCGGGGCGTTTGTCGAGGCAGAGCAACGCCTGTGGTGCTGGTCGGCGGCTTTGTTGATCGAGCTGATTTCGCCGTCGCTGTATTTCTGGGTGCCGGGCCTTGGGCGTTCGTCGCTGAGCGACTGGAACGTCGAAGGCAATCACATGGCCGAGCGCTGTGGCTTGTTTGTGATCATTGCCCTGGGTGAGTCGTTGCTGGTGACCGGTGCGACGTTTGCCGAATTACCGCTGAGTGCGGGCGGATTGCTCGCCTTTCTCGTCTCGGTGCTGGGCAGTATCGCCATGTGGTGGGTGTATTTCGACAGCGGTGCCGAACGCGCGCACCATCGCATCGCTCATTCCACTGATCCTGGGCGCCAGGCGCGGATCGCTTACACCTATCTGCATGTGCTGATCGTTGCCGGGGTGATCGTCAGTGCCGTGGCCGATGAGCTGGTGCTGGTGCACCCGGATCACGCCAGTGACGCCGGTATCCTCGCGATCATTGCTGGACCGTGGTTGTTTCTGCTCGGCAATGCGCTGTTCAAATGGGTCATGGCCGACCGGTTGCTGCCCCCTTTGTCGCATCTGGCCGGGCTGGTTCTGCTGATGCTGTCCTTCCCATTGGCGTTGAATCACTGGTTTTCAGCGTTGCAACTGGGCGCGCTGACCACGACGATCGTGATCGTGGTCGCTGCCTGGGAAACCTTGGCGCTACGTCAGACATCGTCACCCGTGGTGTCAGAAAAAGCCTCAAGGGAGTAGGGCGCAGCTGTGTTATATGTACGGCCTTTCTGCCGCCCGACTGGAGTACCCCGATGCCACACCTGCACATGGAATACACCGCCAACCTGCCGCAACTGAACGCTGACGTCGCTTTGATCCGGCTCAACAACACCTTGGTGGGTTCCGGTCAGTTCGCGGCGGAGTTCGATATCAAGAGCCGTGCGGTGAAAGTGGAAACCTTCAAGGTTGGCACCGCCATGGGCGAGCGTGCTTTCGTGCATGTGAAGCTGGCCCTGCTCAGCGGCCGTTCGCCGGAGATCAAGAAACAGCTTTCGCAAAGCCTGCTGACGGTGTTGCAAGAACTTTGCGAATGGCCTGCCGACATTGAGGTGCAGTTGTGCGTTGAACTGCTCGATATCGACCGTGATTCCTACAGTAAAACCGCTATTGGCATGTAAGCGTCAGGCCGCTTCCAGCTCACTGCACACCTGGATTATCTGCTCGCGGAGCCAGACGTTGGCGCTGTCCTGATCGACGTTCTGGCTCCACTGCATGTCGAGCGTGAACCCCGGCAAGCCGTTGGGCGCCTCGCAGTGGTTAAACACGGCTTCGTTGGTCAGTAAACGCTGAATACGCCGGGGCAGAGTGAGGATGAAGTCGGTGCCGGTGATCAATTTCAACGCAGCACTGTAGCTGTTCGAGCGCGCCACAATCTGGCGTTTCTGTGCCTGTCGCGCGAGCCAGCCGTCGACCATGTTGGTGGTGGAGGTCCAGGGTGTGGGGAACACATGCCGGCGTTCGGTGAAGGCCTGCAAGCTCAGGCGCGGTTCCAGTGGTGTGGCGCGCTTGTCGAAGACGCAGACCAAATCATCTTCCAGCAGCATCCGAGACTTCAGGTCAGCGTGGTTGCGGTGGAAGTTGGGGCCGAAGCTGATCACAAGATCGAGGCTGCCGTCGCGCAGCTCATCCGCTGGCACATCGGTTTCAAACTTGTGCATGTTGACCATCACCGGCAAATCATTGAAGTCGAAGCGTTTCAATAAACGCGGCAGGATCAGTTGTTCGAAGTATTCCGGGGCACAGATGTTGAAGGTGACCGCTTGCTGGGTTGGATCGAACACCGGGGCGCCGGCGTGGCACAGATTGATGCTCTCGAGAATCTTCTGTACATGGCCGTACATGGTGCAGGCCTTGTAGGTCGGACGCATGCCGGTGCGTGTGTTGATGAACAGTTCGTCTTCGAAACTGGTGCGCAGTTTTTTCAGGCAATAACTGACGGTGGACTGGCTGACAAACAGTGTTTCCGATACATCGGTGACGCTGTTCTGCTCATACACGGCGATAAACACCATGAGATCCTGCATGTCGAGCTTTCGAAGCAAGTTACTGTTCAGCATCCGTTCTATCTCGCTGTGCTCCTTGCGCTGAATCCGCGCAAACGTGTGCGAACGATCCTAGCGGAACGATGGTGCCAGGAGAAAGCCCTGTAGGATATTTCACGGACAGTTGTGGGACAGAAAGTTTTAGCAACACGACGTCGCCCGACAAAGCGCTAAAACATGGCCAGAAGCCTTCAGTTACTGCGGGTTTGCGGTCAGCGGACATGTCGTTGGTAATGCCGGGGATCGAAACGCAACACCATCAGCAGCATGACGACCATCATGGCCGTCAGCGCCCCCCAGGCCCATTCGAAGCTGCCCAGTTGATCGCGGACCATCCCGGCCAGTAATGGTGAGAGGCCGGCAATCAGATAACCAATGCCTTGCACGAAGGCGGTGAGGCCGCCGGCGCGCTTCGGGTTGTCGAGGTGGTCGAGGGCGACGATCAGGCTCATCGGAAACAACCCGCCGATGCCCAGGCCCAACAGGCACGGCCACAGCAGGCTGAGGTGTTGCGGGCTGAGGATCAGCCCGCAGAAGCCGGCGATGATCAGGCCGAGCAGTGCCATCAGTACCCCGCGCCGATCACGGCTGCGATTGGCGATAGCCGGGACTATGAGTCCGGAAATGACCTCCATGGCGGTCAGAAAACCCAGCAACAGTCCCGCGTTTTGTTCGCTCCAGCCTTTTTCCACGTAGTACGGCGCCAGCCAAGCGAGCACACAGGTGTAGGACGCTGTTCCCAGACCGAAGAAGATTGCGAGTAACCAGGCGCGAGCATTGGAGAAAAACGCTTCTTTCCTCGCCGCCCCCGTCAGGGTGTTTGGCAGTGACCTGCGTTGCGACCACCAGAACACGAACGCCAGCAGCGCCAGCGCCGCCCAAATGGCCAAGCCCAGGCGCCAGCTACCGGTTTGTACCCTCACCAGTGGCGCGAATGAGGCCGCAATCGCCGCGCCGCCCATGATCGAGGTGACATACAAGCCCATGCACAGCGCCACGTTGTCGGCGAAGCGCGATTTGATCAGCGCCGGCATCAACGCCTGAATCAACGCGATGCCGGTGCCCGCCAACATGGCGCTGACAATCAGTTCGCCAGCCGAGTCGATAAACAGCCGTGACAGCGTCGCCAGAGCAATGATCAGCAGCGACAACAGCACCGTACGCTGTTCACCCAGGCGCTGACTGATACCGATGCCGAAAAACATCGCCAAGCCCATGGCCGTCACCGGCAACATGGTCAGCAACGATGCAAGGCTGAAACTCAACGGGATGTCGCCGCGAATCGCCGAAAGCAGTGGCCCGACGGCTGCCATCGATGGTCGCAGATTGAGAGCGACCAGAATGATCGCGAGCATTAGCCCGACGGCGGGGCGGGAAGTGGTGCGGATGTGTTCCATCGTCAGGCCTTCGATATCAGGGCTGAGGATTAGGCGCGTGGCCACTCGGTGCGGGCAAACCAGAAAATCCGCTGCAGTATTTAAATATTCGATAACCGCGAATCCCCCTCCGTGGGCGCGGGCATGCTCGCTTGCACAGGGATGGGGGGCAGGCCAAAAACTGAAGCAAGCCTGAAACACTCTCAAATACTTTTCGGATTTCGACTTATTACCAAGCCCTAACTAATCGTTGGCGACTTTTTCACGAAAAATTGATGGATGCCTGTCTACAGTTTTGCAGGCCTTGGTTAATGAATTTTTCACAACTAACCGGGGCTCTTCTTTTCAGGAATAACCCACCACTATGTTGAAGTTGAATTCCGTGCGCCCGGAGTGGGTGACGTTGATTGCCAGTGCCTTTCTGTTGATCGGTTTCAATTTTGTGCTCTGGCAGCACCTGGTCGAGATCACTGCCGCAGATGGCAACGGCGTTGCCATGCGCGTGGCTTTTGGCGTGATGATCCTTGCCGCGTTCAACATCGTGCTGACCTTTCTCGCCTTTCGTCCGCTGCTCAAGCCGATTCTGACACTGATGTTCTTGATCAGTGCCGGTGTGGCTTATTTCATGAGTCAGTATGGCGTCATGATTGATGCGGGCATGCTTCGTAACTTCGCCGAAACCAATGCCACGGAAGTTCGTGATCTGCTGTCGTTGAAGTTGTTTGCTTACTTGTTGTTTCTTGGTGTGTTGCCTTCCTGGTTGTTGTGGAAAGTGCCGGTCAACTATCGTCGCTGGCATCGCGAGTTGTTCAGCAAAGTTGTTGTCAGTTTTGTATCGGCTGCCGTGATCGGTGGGGTTGCACTGGCCAACTATCAGGGGTTGTCCTCGCTGTTTCGCAATCATCATGAATTGCACTTGATGCTGGTGCCGAGCAACTACATTGGCGCGACGGCCGGTTACCTGCGTGAGCAAGTAGCCTCGGCGCATCAGCCGTTCGTCAAGATCGGCGAGGACGCCCAACGCAATCCGGACTTGAAAGTACAGCCACGCAAATCCCTGACCGTGCTGGTCGTGGGGGAAAGTGCCCGGGCGCAGAACTTCGGCATCCTGGGTTATAACCGTGACACCACGCCAAAACTGGACAAGGAAGCGGGGCTGATCGCGTTCACCGACGTACATTCCTGCGGCACTGAAACGGCGGTCTCGGTGCCGTGCATGTTTTCCAACATGGACCGCAAGGATTACGACGCCAGCAAGGCCAAGAACGAAGAGGGCCTGCTCGACGTGCTCAAGCGTGCCGGTATCGATGTGATCTGGCGCGATAACCAGTCTGGCTGCAAAGGCACTTGCGATCGGGTCACGCTGCAGGATGTCAGTAACCTCAAAGACCCGGCGCTGTGCGCCAACAGCGAATGCCGTGATGAAATCCTGCTGCAAGGTCTGCAAGGCTTTATCGACCATCTGGACAAGGACACTGTGTTGGTCCTGCATCAGATGGGCAGTCATGGCCCGGAATACTTCAAGCGCTATCCGAAGGAATACGAACACTTCACACCCGTCTGTGAAAGTAACGCGCTGAACAATTGCAGCCGAGAAAGTATCGTCAATGGTTACGACAACACGCTGGTTTACACCGACCATGTGTTGTCGAGCCTGATCGATGTACTGCGCGCCAATCAGGACAAGGTTGATACCGCCATGTTGTACCTGTCGGATCACGGCGAGTCATTGGGCGAATACAATTTGTTCCTGCACGGTACGCCTTACATGCTGGCGCCGGAGCAACAGAAACATGTGGCGATGCTGGCGTGGTTCTCTGACAGTTATCAGAAGGCTTATTCGGTCGATACTCACTGCCTGCAAATGAACCGAGACAAACCGTTGAGTCAGGACAACCTGTTTCACTCGATGCTCGGCTTGCTTGAAGTACGCAGCAAGGTTTATCAGCCGGGCCTGGACATGTTTGCCGGTTGCCGTGGCGCAGGGATTGATGGCGTGTTGGCCAAGGACTGAGCCGTTTCGGGCCCGTTGTCCTGATACGACGGGCCTGCCTGTTTGCCCTATCAGACTATTCTTGCTGTTTGGCAGGACATTTCGTTACAGCTCTTGTCCTTCGCAGGCGCGTAAATCGCCAGTGGCGATATATACTGCGCGCCATTCTTCAAGGGAGAGCCGTGTGGCCATCGATATTCACTGGATTCGCGACAACGAAAGCCTCGCGCAATTTTGCGCCGAGTGGCAGCAACTGCCTTTCGTGGCCCTCGACACCGAATTCATGCGGGTCGACACCTTCTACCCGATTGCCGGCCTGTTGCAGGTGGGTGACGGCAAGCGCGCCTACCTGATTGACCCGTTGACCATCAACGCCTGGCAACCGCTGGCCGCGTTACTGGAAAATCCGGCGGTACTCAAGGTTCTGCACGCGTGCAGCGAAGACCTCGAAGTCCTGTTGCGCCTGACCGGCAGCATGCCGGCGCCGCTGTTCGATACCCAACTGGCCGCGGCTTACTTGAACCTCGGTTTCTCGATGGGCTACTCGCGGCTCGTGCAGGCCGTGCTCGGCATCGAACTGCCCAAAGGCGAAACCCGCTCCGATTGGTTGCAGCGACCGTTGTCCGAGACACAAATCAGCTATGCCGCCGAAGATGCCGTGCATCTGGCGGAGGTATTCGTACAGCTGCGTCCGAAACTGTCTGACGACAAATTCAACTGGGTTCTGGAGGACGGCGCCGAGCTGGTTGCCAACCTGCGTCGGGAAACCGACCCATACGAGGTGTATCGCGAGGCCAAACTGGCGTGGAAACTGTCCCGCGCGCAACTGGCCGTGCTGCGTGAACTGTGTGCCTGGCGCGAGCGCGAGGCCCGCGCCCGAGACCTGCCGCGCAACCGCGTTGTGCGTGAGCATTCGCTGTGGCCGCTGGCCCGTACGCAACCGGACTCTTTGAGTGCGCTGGGCAAGATCGAAGACATGCACCCGCGTACCGTGCGTCAGGACGGCGAATTTCTACTTGATCTGATCAAGCGCTCTGGCAGTGTGGGCCCCGATCAATGGCCGCCTGCGGTGCCGGAACCGTTGCCGATCGAAGCGGCTACGTTGATCAAGCAATTGCGCGCGCTCGGTCAGGCCGAAGCCGAACGGCTGAACATCGCGCCAGAACTGATGCTGCGCAAGAAAACCCTCGAAGCACTGCTCAAGAGCGGTTTCCCCGAGGGCCCTTACCAATTACCTGAGTCGCTGCGTGGCTGGCGCCGCGAACTCATGGGTCAGAAGCTGCTCGACAGCCTGGCCACCGCCGGAGAACAGCCTTGAAACGTATTTGTTCCATTTACCAAAGCTCCAAGCGCAGCGGCATGTACCTTTATGTGCTCAAAAGCGATGCACTTGAACAAGTGCCCGAAGCGCTGATGCTGGCCTTCGGCAAAGCCAGACATGCTTTCGATCTGGTGCTGTCGCCCGAGCGAAAACTGGCCAGCGAAGATATCGTTGTGGTCCTGGAAAACCTCGAAAAGCAGGGCTATCACCTGCAAATGCCGCCGGCTGAGGATGAGTACATCGAACATTTGCCTGAAGAGTTGCTGCGACGCAACGACCCGATCTGATTGGCGGGGCCCTGTTCTGGGCCTCTGGTAACCCTGGAACTGTTTTTACCGCGATGACCGCCCGAAATACGGCGGTTGTCTGCACGGTTTGCGAAAGGTTTGAAGATGCGCGTTCTGATTGCTGAACACGACCACGCGATATACGCCCGGCTGCTGCGTCAGGCAGCGCCGGAGCTCCAAGTACTGACCAGCGGCGACTCCGCTGAACTGGCTCGTCAGGCCACCGATTGTCCGGTTTGGCTGGGGCAGCCGGATCTGCTGGCGACCCTGTTGCGTCAGGGCCATCAACCCCAATGGCTGCAATCGACCTGGGCCGGTATCACGCCACTGCTGGCTGATGGCTTGCGCCGCGATTACCGCTTGACCCGCGCGGTGGGGATTTTTGGTCAGGTGATGGCCGAATACGTGCTGACTTACATGCTCGGCCACGAACGCGAAGTGTTGGCGCGTCTGGTCAGCCAGGTCGAGCGCAAGTGGGACAACCGCACGGGCCAGAGTCTGGTCGGACGCAAGGTGCTGATCGTCGGCACCGGCGACATCGGCCTGAGCGTGGCGCAGTTTCTGCGGCCGTTTGGCGTCGAGTTGTACGGTATCGCCAGCAGTGCACGGGAGCAGGCACCGTTTGTCGAAGTCGGCTCGATGGCCGATTTGCCACGTCTGGTGGGCGAAGTGGATTACGTGGTCAACCTGTTGCCCAACACCGAACACACCCACGATGTCTACGACGCGGCGCTGTTCAAGCAATTCAAATCGACCGGGTTGTTCATCAATGCCGGGCGCGGTGTCGCGGTGGTCGATGCGGATCTGGTGGAGGCCCTGAAGGAAGGGCATCTGGCGGGCGCGGTGATCGACGTCTGCCGGCAGGAGCCGTTGCCGCAACGTCATCCATTCTGGACGGCGTGGGGCTTGTTGCTGACCGGCCACAGCTCGGCGCCGACGTCACCTGCGTTGATGGTGCAGTTGTTTGTCGACAACCTGCGGGCGTATCAGGCCGGTGAGGCGTTGCGTGGGGAAGTGGATTTCAGCCGCGGTTATTGAGTTTTCCCGATCCAATAGTGGGAGCGGGCTTGCTCGCGAAAGCGGTGTGTCAGTCATCAGAAACGTTGACTGACACGCCCTCTTCGCGAGCTGGCCTGCTCCCACTGTTTTTTTGTGGTGTGGCTTAGAGGGTGAAGTCGCCTTCAGCCGCCAGTTCGCTCAGCGGACGACGGGGGCTAGGCTCCTCGCGTGCTTGCAGGTAATCGGCCAGGGTCGCCTTGTCCCCCAGCTTGCCCACCGCCACGGCGGCGTGCAGTGCGTAACCTTCTGGAATGTTCAGCTCCTGGCGGGTCAGTTCCTGATCAAAACCGGCCATGCCATGGGTGTGCCAACCGCTGATGCTCGCTTGCAGCGCCAGATGGCCCCACGCCGAGCCCGTATCGAAGGTGCTCCACAGCGCCGGGGTTTCTTCAGTGGCGCCCGGTACGGCGAAGGTGGTTTTGGACATGACGATCACCAGCGCCGAGGCATGTTGCGCCCAACTGCGGTTGAATTCGTTGAGCAGGCCCAGATACCGCTCCCAGTTCGGCGTATCGCGACGCGCATAGAGAAAACGCCATGGCTGCGAGTTGTAGGCCGACGGCGCCCAGCGTGCGGCTTCGAAAAAGCTCAGCAGGGTTTCTTCCGGGATCGCTTCGCCGGTAAAGGCGCGGGGCGACCAGCGATCGGTGAATTGCGGGTGAATGGCGTAATCGGCAACGCGAGGGTTGGCACTCATCAAGAAATTCCTGGACACGTTTTTAAAAGAAGCGAGGCAAAACCCTACTGGGCGGCGCTTGGGCTGACAAGCGCGTTTTACCGACAGTCGCCAGCGCTTGGCCCGCAAGCCCGCTGGCACTAGACTGGCGGCCTTTTCACCACCTGATGTTGATGCTTGAGCCATGGCCGCCAAAGTCGAACCGTTCTGGAAACGCAAAACCCTCGATCAACTGGATCACGAGGAATGGGAATCGCTGTGCGACGGCTGTGGCCTGTGCTGCCTGCAAAAGCTTGAGGATGAGGAAGACAACAGCGTCTATTACACGCGCATCGCCTGCAAACTGCTGGATCTGAAAACCTGCCAGTGCAGCGATTATCCGAATCGCATCAAGTTTGTCCCGGACTGCATCCAGCTCACGCCGGGGCAGGCCGAAGCGTTCAAATGGTTGCCGCCGACCTGCGGTTATCGGCTGGTCAGCGAGGGCAAGGATCTGCCGTTATGGCATCACCTGGTGTGCGGTGATCGCGAGGCGGTGCACCACGAGCGGATTTCCCAATCCGGGCGCATGCTCGCCGAAGGCAGCGTGCCGGAAGACGACTGGGAAGATCACCTGATTTTCCGGGCCGGCTAAGCGCCCACGGATTCAAGTTTCAACAAGGAGTGTGTATGGCTGTGGGATTGCGGCGGGCGTTGATCGCCGGGCTGCTGGCGCTGAGTGCGCCGGTGTGGGCGGCGAAGAAAGTCGACCTGGATTATCACGTGCGCTTGTTGCCCAAAAGCGATCAGGCTGAAGTGCGTTTGACCCTGGCCAAGGGCGCCGTTGTGCGCAGCCTCGATTTTGACCTCGGCGATGGCAGCCATTACAGCGACTTCAAGGCCGATGGCCAATGGCAACTGACGCCGGGCAAGCAGGCGCGCGGTGTCTGGCGTCCGGCGAGCGAAAAGGCCAGCCTGACCTATCGCGTGCGCATCAGCCACGGTCACAGGAACGGCAGCTTCGACACGCGCATGACGTCAACGTGGGCGTTGATGCGCGGTGACGATTTGGTGCCGACGGCCAAGCTGGATCAACAGGACGGCACCGAACTGGTTTCGCGCCTTCAATTTGAGTTGCCCGACGGCTGGAAAAGCATCGAAACCGCGTGGCCACGCATCGGCAAAAACAAATTCCGCATCGACAATCCCTCACGCTTGTTCGACCGCCCGACCGGTTGGATGCTGGCCGGCCACCTCGGCAGCCGTCGCACCCGGTTAGGTGAAACCGAAGTCACCGTGGCCTCGCCGCAAGGGCAGGGGATGCGCCGCATGGACGTGCTGACGTTGCTGACGTTTGTCTGGCCGCAGGTGCAGGCGCTGTATCCGCGTCATCCGGCCAAGCTGTTGATCGTCGGCGCCAGCGACCCGATGTGGCGCGGCAGCCTGGGCGCGCACGAGTCGATCTATCTCAACACGCGTTTGCCGTTGGTCAGCGAGAGTGGCAGCAGCGCGCTGGTGCGTGAGTTGGCTCAGGTGTTCGCTCGGATCAATGACGAGCAGCGCAGCGACTGGATCAGCGAGGGTTTTGCCGAGTTTTACGCGATCGAACTGGTGCGCCGTGCTGGCGGCATGAGCGATGAGCGCTATCGGAGTTTGCAGGCGAAATTGGCCAGGGATGGCGCAAAGGTCACGACGCTGCGCGGCGAACAGATCAGCCCGGCGCAGGTTTCAAGGGCGGTGGTGATGTTGCAGGAGCTCGATGGCGAGATTCGCTTGAAGACGCGCAACAAGCGTTCGCTGGATGATGTGTTGCGGGGCGCGATGCATCTGGGGACGGTGAGTACCCAGGAGTTTGTGCAACTGGCCGAGCGTGTTCTGGGCGAGTCTTCCAAAGTTCTTGATACCGCGTTGCTTCAGTAATACCGCCTTCGCGAGCAAGCCCGCTCGCACATTGGTTTTGTGTTCGACGCAGATCAAATGTGGGCGCGGGCTTGCTCGCGAGGAGGTCATCAGCCTCACAACAAATTAAGGATTCAAACCCCGGCTTTCGGCGATTTCACCGACTCATTGCCAGTCACCGTCGCCGTGCTGGTCGCGGCCTCGGCATTGGCCTTCAGCTTGCTCAACTCATCCCCGGCACGCTCGATCCTGGCCCGCACGTTATTGATGTCCTGACGGCTTTTCTCGTACAGGCTTTTCACCGAACTGTGCCCGGTAATCCCCCGAGCCATGGCCACACCGCCGATCGCTACTTGAATCCAACCGAAAACGCCGCCACGGCGCAGGCCTTTGCCGACCATGATCACGCCGCCGGCCAGCGAGCCGATACGCTCCCAGCCTTCGACGTTCTGTTCCGAACGGCTCTGAAACGGGGTGGATTCGATACGTTCGACGCGTTTGAGCTCGGTCATGATCTTTCTCCAGGCATTGGGTAGTGGATAAACAAGCTGACTGCGCGGGCGGACAGCTTGTTCCATCGGATAGGCGACGTTTTAGCGGAATTTCGGCCCGGAGCGGGTGTTCAGGCCCTTGGCCATGCGGTCGTAGAGCACGACGTTGACCGTGGCAGCGAGGTTCATGCAACCGGTGGTCGGGATGTACACGACGTCTTCGCACCAGTCGCGGATCTCTTTATCCAGCGAGCCGTCTTCCGGGCCGAAGATGTAGAGCGCGCGATCCGGATGGGTGTATTCCGGCAGCGGGCGAGCGCCTTCGACCAGTTCCACGGCGACGGGCACGCAGTTGAGCGGCAGGATTTTTTTCAGATCATCGATGCCGATCAACGGGATGTCGTAGTGCACGCGTTTGGTGTCGGTGACGAAGTCGGCGGCGCGATCATAGCGCTTGCCGGTGTAGAACACGGTCGACACGCCATAACAGCCCGCGGCGCGCATCACCGAACCGACGTTCTCCGGTGATTTGGGGTTGTACAAACCAATGCAGCTGTAACGTTTGTCTGCCACGAGCGGGGAGCCTTCGGGAAAAAGAGGGCGATTATACGGGGATTGGGTGGTTGTGGTCAGGTCATGGATTGGCGGTACCTGGGCGGGCGCCTTCGCGAGCAAACGCGCTCCCGCATTGGATCGACGTCGTACACAAAACCAATGTGGGAGCGGGCTTGCTTGCGAAGAGGCCATTCAGGCCAATGAAGATCTTTAGTCTTCTTTTTTCATCAACCCGGCCAGGGCGGCAAACGGGTTATGCGTCGCTTTGGCAATCTTCGGCGTGCTCAGCGAGCCTTCGCTGAAATATTGCTGGTCGGTGTAACGCGAGTGTTCGTTGTCGTGGCAGTACAGGCACAGCAACTCCCAGTTCGAACCGTCCTGCGGGTTGTTGTCGTGGTTGTGGTCGCGATGATGCACGGTCAGTTCGCTCAGACGCTTGCCGGAAAACTCACGGGTGCAGCGACCGCAGACGTGCGGGTACATTTTCAGGGCCTTGTCGCGGTAGCCCATTTCCTTGTCGCGCTGGTTGTCGGCGAGGATGCGATCCAGCTTCGACGTGTTGGTTGGAGTGGACGAACTCATGGGTTCACCTTTGTAGAAAGACGGATGACGGTTATGTTCGCAGTTTAGCTCAGCCCTTGAGCTTCTCGGCAATCCAGATCGTATGGCGGGTGCCCTTGTTGCCGTGGGCGAAGACCTGCACTTCCTCAGCCTTGAAACCGGCCTTCTTCAATTTGTCGGAAAACTGCCGATCGGCGCTAGCCGACCACACGGCCAGCACGCCTTTGGGGCGCAGGGCCTTGGCGCACGCATTGAGCCCGGCGGCGGAGTACAGCCAACTGTTGGCCTTCTGCGTCAGGCCTTCGGGGCCGTTGTCGACGTCGAGCATGATCGCGTCGAAGCCATTGGGTTCGCTTTGCAGCACCTTGGCGACATCGTCCTGACGGATCACTGTGCGCGGGTCGAGCAGGGGACGGCCGGATTTTTCACCGAGCGGCCCACGATTCCATTCGACCACGCCCGGTACCAGTTCAGCGACCACCACTTCAGCGCTCTTGCCCAAGTGCTTGAGCGCCGAGGCGAGGGTGAAACCCATGCCCAGCCCGCCGATCAGCACCCGCGAATCCGGTCGGCCGGCGACCTTGCGGCAAGGGATCTCGGCCAGCGCATCTTCTGAACCGTGCATGCGCGTGTTCATCAATTGCCCGCCATCGCCGCCCTGAATCTTGATGACGAAATCCTCGCCATATTCGAACAGGCACAGGGCACCGCCGTTTTCAGGGATCGGCGTGGTGTCGAGCAGAATGAAACGTTTCATGGAAATCTCTACAAGGGGGAAGGCAAGCAGGCCCGTTGGGAGTAGCCTGAGCACAGACTAAGGCCAACGGAGCCCTTGATGAAGCGCACCATTCTAACGGTCATTGCCCTGGCCGCGCTCTCGATTAGTGCCGTGCAGGCGCAGCAGACCATTGCGGTCAGCCCAATGCCACAACCGGGTTCGCCCGGCACCGCAACGCCAACACCCTATCCGCAGATCACGCCGATCAACATCCCCAAGTCTGGCGCCGGCAGTGGCAGCCCGCCGTTGGTGCCGATCGAAATGCCAAGTCCGCCGAGCAAGGATCAAGCGGTGCCGGGCATTGAACCGACCGGCACCAAAGCCAAATCTCCCGGCGGTTAGACCTGTTGCGCCGCCAGTTGACCGTCGGCCATGCGCAGGCGTTTGGAGAGGGAGACAGCGAGAGCGCGGATGATCTTGGCGGCGATTTTCGGCGCATCGTTGAGCATTTTCTCCAGCGAGTCTTTGCCCAGGTTGAGCAACTGACAGTTGCTCGCCGCGATGCAGGTCGCCGAGCGCCGCTCGCCGTCGAGCACAGCCATTTCGCCGAATGCCCGGCCGCTGCGCAGGGTGGCCATGGTGATGGTCTGGCCGTCGGGGCCGGTTTTCTGCACGGCCACCTGGCCGGTGTGGAGGATGCACATGAAGCTGCCAGCATCGCCCTCGCGGAAGATGGCTTCGCCCTCGGCCACCGTGCTGATGCTGAAGTAGCCGGAGGCGGCGGCGAAGTCTGCCAGTTGCAACTGATCGAACAGACCGCAGTCCATCAGCCAGTCGCGGATTTCGTTGTTCAGTAAAGTCGGTTCTGACATGTCTTGGCGATCTTTTTGTTTTCACATGGGCTCGGCGTTACACGAACCCTGTGGGGGCGGGCCAGCCCCCACAGGGTTTTGTGTGTTATCGACAGCCGGGGTCTGTAGTTAAGACCCAAGTGACCGACGGAGTTCCTCAGGCCAGCCCCAAAACCTTGAAGACAAATGCATATTCGAGTGCTACGTCACGTAATCCCTGGTAACGCCCGCTCATGCCACCGTGCCCGGCGCCCAACTCTGTCTTGAGCAGCAGCGGGTTGTTGTCGGTTTTGGTCGCGCGCAGCTTCGCCACCCACTTGGCCGCTTCCCAGTACTGCACGCGGCTGTCGTTGTAGCCGGCGATCACCAGCGTCGCCGGGTAGTCCTGCGCGGCGACGTTTTCGTACGGTGCGTAAGCCTTGATGCGTTCATAGACGTCTGGCTCTTCGGGGTTGCCCCACTCGTCGTATTCGGTGACGGTCAGCGGCAGATCCGGGTCGAGCATGGTATTGAGCACGTCGACGAACGGTACCTCGGCAATTGCCACGCCGAACAGATCCGGACGCTGGTTGAGCACGGCGCCAATCAACAGGCCACCGGCGCTGCCACCGCTGATCGCCAGTTTTTGCGCCGTGGTGATGCCGTTGAGAATCAGGAACTCGGCGCAAGCAATGAAATCACTGAAAGTGTTGTGTTTGTGTGCTTGCTTGCCGGCGCGATACCAGGCTTCGCCCAGCTCACCGCCGCCGCGCACATGGGCGATGGCGAAGGCCATGCCGCGATCGAGCAGGCTCAGGCGTGCGTGGGAAAACCACGGGTCGAGGCTTGAACCGTATGCGCCGTAACCGTACAGGTACAGCGGCACCGGTTTGCCTACCATTTCGCGTTTCATCACCAGACTGATCGGCACTTGCGTACCGTCCGGCGCGTTCGCCCACAAACGCTGACTGACGTAGGCGTCGGCGTCGAAATGGCCTAGCACCGGGGTTTCTTTCAGCACGGTTTGCTCGCCGGTCGCGAGGATCAGTTGGCGCACTTGGGCCGGACGGTTCAACGCCTCGTAACGCAGGCGAATCCGGTCACTTTCAAACTCCAGGCTGTTTTGCACATAGAGGCTGTAGGCCGCGTCCGGCAATTGCACGCGATAAGGCGCCAGCCCCTGTGGGTGAACTTCGATGATCGGCAAGCCGCCTTCGCGCAGGCTCAGGGTCATGGCTTGGGTGTTGAGGCTCACGTCGTCGAGCATCACGCTGTCGCTGTGAGGGATCAGGTTCTGCCAGTCGGCCTCCGTTGGTGCGACGCCGGTGTCCGGCGCCTGATACAAGGCGTAGTTGATGCCGTCGCGGTTGGTGCGGATAAACCATGTCCACTCGCCATCGAGCAGGCCGTGATCGACATCGTATTCGTGATCCTCGACCCGTGGCGCCAGGCAAGTGAAGGGCAGATGCGGCTGATTGGCGTCCAGCGCCCAGACTTCGCTGGTGGTCTTGCTGCCCAGCGACAGCAGCAATTGCTGTTCGGAGCTGGAGCGATAGCAATGCAGGAAGAAACGTCCGTCTGCTTCGTTGAACACCTCTTCGGCAGCGGTGCCGTCGAGGCGGTAACGGAACAATTTGTGTGGGCGGTGAGTGTCGTCCAGCACGCCGAAGAACAAGGTCAGGCTGTCGTTGGCCCAGGTCATGCTGCCGTCGCAATCCTCGAAGGCCAGTTCGCTGACCTTGTCGTTGGCCAACTCCTTGACGAACAGCGTGTAAACCTCCTCGCCCGAGGCGTCGACGCTGTAGGCCAGACGCTGGTGATCGGGGCTGATGCTGAACGCGCCAAGCGAAAAGAACCCGCCATTGGCAAGCACGTTCGGGTCGAGCAGCAGTTGCTCGCGGCTTTCGTCGAGGGTCAGGCTGTCGTCGGCAGGACGCGGGCAGCGGTAGTGCCGGGCGTATTCGTCACCGGCGGTGGTGCGTGTGTAATACAGATACGGCCCCCATGGCGAGGGCAGGGACAGGTCGGTTTCGAGGATCCGGCCCTTGATCTCTTCGAACAGGGTTTCGCGCAGTGGCGCCTGATCGGCGGTTTGCGTCTCTTGCCAGGCGTTTTCGGCCTTGAGGTAGTCGAGCACCGCGTCGGTGTCGCGCTCCTGCAGCCAGGCATACGGGTCGGCGCCGGCGGCCTTGTGGGCAATCGGGGCACTGATGGCGTTGGCGGATTCGGGCATGAATGGCTCTCGGACAATGTACGGAATGAGGTTTTGCGCAGCGCATGAAGCCAATGCAGAACCTGTGGGAGCGGGCTTGCTCGCGAAGGCGTTCTGCCAGATCACACCTGTTTGACTGACCCGCCGCTTTCGCGAGCAAGCTCGCTCCCACAATGTTTGCGGCTGGCCGTCTGGCATTGGGACAAGCCTGAAGCGCGAAAAGTCGTTACTATAAGCGCCTCTTTGCCTGCCTTGCCATGGACACCATGACCGAGAACGACTATCTGATCGCCTGGGGCCTCTACGCCTTTGCCGCTGTAGGCTGCCTGTTGGTATGGATGCGCCTGACCCGCTGGATGTGGCGCTGGCTGCGCGAGCCGCTGCGTGTCTTGATGGCGGTGCTGTTGTTCAGTCCGACCATCATTGACCCGGTGAAGGAAAAGGTCGCTCCGGCCATTGCCATCACCACGCTGGATCTGGCGTTCAAGGTCGGCAACAACGCCTGGCGGGCGATTTCCGACCTGTTCATGTACGGCATGATCGCCTTTGGCATTTACCTGGTTTTCGTGCTGATCCGCTTTCCGGTCGAGCGTGCTTCACGCGCTCGCCGCGAACAGGCTGAAGCCACCAAAGCCGCCAACGCTGCGGCCCGCGCGGATGACCGCGACGATGATCAACCGTTCGGCGGTGCCGGTGATGATCGCTACGGCCGTGCGCCAGTGCCGAGCAATCCGCAGCGCATGCGGGTCGAGCCGCGTCTGTAACCCGAGAGCCCGCACATGTGTGAATTACTGGGCATGAGTGCCAACGTGCCGACCGATATCGTGTTCAGCTTCACCGGGCTGATGCAGCGCGGCGGTCGCACGGGCCCGCACCGTGACGGTTGGGGCATCGCGTTCTATGAAGGCCGTGGCTTGCGTCTGTTCCAGGACCCGGCCGCCAGTTGCGAGTCGGAAGTGGCCAATCTGGTGCAGCGTTATCCGATCAAGAGCGAAGTGGTCATCGGCCATATTCGTCAGGCCAATGTCGGCAAGGTCTGCCTGTCCAATACCCATCCGTTCGTCCGTGAACTGTGGGGACGCAACTGGTGCTTTGCGCACAACGGTCAACTCGCCGATTTCACCCCGATCAACAGTTTCTACCGCCCGGTCGGCGATACCGACAGCGAAGCGGCATTCTGTGATTTGCTCAACCGCGTGCGTGCAGCGTTTCCGGAACCGGTCGATATAGAAGTGCTGTTGCCCGACCTGGTCGCCGCGTGCGCCGACTACCGCAGCAAAGGCGTGTTCAACTGCCTGCTCAGCGATGGTGACTGGCTGTTCTGCTATTGCTCGACCAAACTGGCACAGATCACCCGGCGCGCACCGTTCGGCCCGGCGCGATTGAAGGATGTCGATGTGATCGTCGATTTCCAGGCCGAAACCACGCCCAACGACGTGGTCACGGTGATTGCCACCGAGCCTTTGACCGAAAATGAAAACTGGACCCGCTACGAACCGGGCCAATGGAGCCTGTGGCGACGCGGCGAATGCGTAAGCCAGGGCACTACCGAATAAGGATTGCACCCCATGTTGCTCAGTTATCTACGGCTGGTGTTGTTTGCGGCGGGCCTGTTGATTGGTGTCCAGGTGCCTGGGTTCATCAACGATTACGCGAAACGGGTCGAGGCGCATCTGATCGAGGCGCAGACCGGCCTGCGCGGTTTCCAGGGCACGGCCGAGCAATTCTTCAAGGGCGACTTGCAGGCGCTGGTCGCTCATTACCGCGCCAGTGACGACCCGGTGTTTCGCAGCGATGCCGACAGCCTGAGCACGTTGCTCAATCGTCAACTGGCGCTGGATAAACAGTTCCAGGCGATGCAGGGGCCTTGGTACATCCGCTTCCTGCAAGTGGTGCTGGCTGCCGATCCGGATATTCGCAAGGAAACCTGGAACGGCTACAGCTATCAGATTCTGCTGACCCCGCAAGCGATGATCTGGGGCATGAGCGGGGCGTTGCTGTTGTCGTTCGGCATTGAATGCCTGTTCCGTCTGATCGACTGGGTGGTGCTCGGTGGCAAGCGCCTGCGCCAGAGCCGGCCTATCGAAGACCGCGATGTGCGCGGGTTGTAAGGGTTCAGTCGCTGTGGCGAGGGGATAAATCCCCTCGCTGCTCAGTCAGTCAATGTGATGTAGCGCTCGCCCATCTCGCGCGCATACCCTGCCAGCACCTGCTGACACAACGACACAATCTCCTCGACCCAATCCACGCCCACCCGCCACGACACCACCACCTGCAAGTTCGATGGCCGTTGGTCGATGGCGAGCAAGGTCAATTCCCCCCGCATCAATTCTTCGGCCACCAACACCGGCGGCAGCGCGCCAATGCCGAATCCATCGCGCAACAAACGCGTGATCGCCGACACCGAATTCACGCAATTCAGGCGTGGTGTCAGCACGCCGTTGGCCTGCATCAACGCCAGAACGTCCTGATGTGGCCGGGAGTTTTTCGAGTAGGTGATGATCCGTTCCTGGGCCAGATCCGCAAGGCTTGAGAAGTCGCGGTTGTAGATCGAATGGCTCGCCACGATCCAGCCCAGCGGATGGCTGGCCAGCTCCAGACTGCGCACGCTTTCATGACGCACCAGGTCGGTTTGCAGGATCAGATCGAGAAAGCCTTTTTGCAGCTGATCGCAGAGGTTGAGCGACGTATCGGCCACCAGCTCGATTTCCACCCGTGGATACAGGTCGGTCATGTGCGCCACCAGGGGGCTGAGCCATGTGTGGATGACCGTGTCCATCACGCCAATGCGCACCCGGCCGACCTGGCTCGAACGGGTTTCGATCGATTGCTTGAGCGCGCTCATGGTGTCGAGCATCTGCTCGGCATATTCGAGCACTTTCAGGCCTTCGGGCGTCAGGCTGACCCCGCGTGAATCGCGCAGAAACAGCTTCGCCCCCAACTCGTTTTCAAGCACCGCAATGCGGCTGGAAATCGACGCCTGAGTGGTGAAAAGCTTGTCGGCGGTCAGGCGAAAACTCTTCAGTCGGGCGACCCAGACAAAGGTCTCGAGAAACTTCAGGTTCATGGGCAAGGCTCGGGTGACAAATTTTTCTTATGCCTAAGGCGGGTTTTTATTCGTTGGACGCAGCAGGGCCATGGGACGAAAAATCGGCGCATCCGGTTCCCACGATAGGCGTCGTCGGGGCTTCGAACAAGACCAATAAAAAACCTGCGGAGATTGGCCATGAGTGCTCCCGATACCCTTCCCGACACACTCGATACACCCACGGCAACGGCGCGTCCGGGCCCGTTCGACTGGTATCGCAACATCAACAAACAGGAGCGTCGCACGTTCTGGAGCTGCAAGATCGGCTACGGTCTGGACGGCATGGACACGCAGATGCTCAGCTTTGTCGTGCCGACGCTGATTGCGATGTGGGGCATCACCACCGGCGAAGCCGGGCTGATTCACACCAGCACGCTGATCGCCTCGGCCATCGGCGGTTGGGTCGCCGGGATTCTTTCCGACCGCATCGGGCGCGTGCGCACGTTGCAACTGACGGTGCTGTGGTTCGCCTTCTTTACCTTCCTCTGCGGCTTCGCTCAGAACTACGAGCAATTGCTCATTGCCCGCACCCTGATGGGTTTTGGATTCGGTGGCGAGTGGACCGCCGGTGCCGTGTTGATCGGCGAGGTGATCCGCGCCAAGGATCGCGGCAAAGCAGTGGGCATGGTGCAATCCGGTTGGGCATTGGGGTGGGGGCTGACGGCGATTCTGTATGCGCTGCTGTTTTCGCTACTGCCACCGGAAGACGCCTGGCGGGCGCTGTTCATCCTCGGCATCGTCCCGGCGATTTTTGTGATCTTCGTTCGGCGCTTGGTCAAGGATCCGGAGATCTATCGCCAGGCCAAGGCTGCACAAACCCCGGAAAACCCGGCGAAGTTCTACGAGATTTTCGCGCCAGGCATGCTGTTCACCACGATTCGCGCCTCACTGCTGACCACCGGTGCGCTGGGTGGGTACTACGCGATCACGTCCTGGTTGCCGACCTTTCTCAAAAATGAACGCGGTTTAAGCGTGCTCGGCACCGGTGGTTATCTGGCGATGGTGATCGTCGGCTCGTATGTCGGTTACGTGATCAGCGCCTATCTGACCGACCTGTTGGGCCGTAAAAAGAACTTCGTTCTGTTCGCCGTCGGCTCTTTCACCATCGTTCTGCTCTATACGCAGATGCCGGTGAGCAATGGTGTGATGCTGTGGCTGGGCTTCCCGCTGGGCTTCTTTGCCTCGGGGATTTTCAGCGGCATGGGCGCGTTTCTCACTGAGCTGTTTCCAACGCGGATTCGCGGTTCCGGCCAGGGCTTTTGCTACAACATCGGCCGGGCGCTGGCGGCATTGTTTCCATTGCTGATCGGTCTGCTCAGCCAGAAAGTGCCATTGAGCATGGGCATCGGTGCCTTCGCTGCAGTGTCCTACGGCGTGGTGATTCTTGCTGCATTGAGCTTGCCGGAGACTCGCGGCAAGCAACTCGATGCGCAGTAACTGATAACCTGCGGGGACAGCCCAATCGGCAAATGTCCTACGGATAAAAAGACAAGAAGCTACAGGAGTGTTCACCGTGAGCCGCCTGCTATTGAATTGCGACATTGGCGAGAGTTTCGGCAACTGGACCATGGGTCTGGACGCCGAGGTCATGCCCTTCATCGACTGCGCCAACGTGGCCTGCGGCTTTCATGCCGGCGACCCGAGCATCATGCGCAAAACCGTTAGTCTGGCCCTGAGCCACGGCGTGCAGATCGGCGCACATCCGGCTTATCAGGATCTGGTCGGGTTCGGCCGGCGCTCCATGGTGTATTCCGCTCAGGAACTGCAAGACATCCTGCATTACCAGATCGGCGCCCTCGACGGCATTTGCAGGGCGCAGGGCGGTCGGGTCAGTTACGTCAAACCGCACGGCGCGATGTACAACGACATGATGGCCAACCCGGCACAGTTGCGCGCAGTGATTCAGGCGGTTGCCGCTTACGACCCGACGTTGCCATTGATGTTGATGGCCACCCGTGACAACTCGGCAGCGCAGCAGCTCGGGGACGAATACGGCGTGACCCTGTGGTTCGAAGCCTTCGCCGACCGCGCCTACGACAGCGCCGGCAAACTGGTCTCGCGGCAATTGCCGGGTGCGGTGCATCACGCTGCGCACACAATCATTGAACAAGCCCTGACCATTGCCAGCGGGGGCCCCCTCACTGCGAGCGACGGTAGCGCGTTGTACCTGCACGCCAACACCCTGTGTGTGCATGGCGATAACGCCAGCTCGGTGGCTGCCGTGCAACGCATCCGCGAGGCCTTGAACCAGCAGAGCGCGTCATGAACCCAAGGATTGAAGTCGTGGCGCTGGATTGTCTGATGCTGCGCCTGTTCGATGACATCGCCGAGGCCAACATGCCGTGGATGCTCGCCGCCAGTGAGCGCTTGCGTGCGGGGTTCGGCCCGCAACTGATCGATCTGGTGCCGTCCTACACCACGCTGATGGTGCATTACGATCTGCTGGCCCTGAGTCCTACTCAGGCTCGGGCATTGATTGCCGAGGCGTTGATCGACCTCTCGCCGAATGTGCGAACCGACGGCCAGAGCCATGTGCTGCCGGTCTGGTACGACTTGAGCGTCGGGCCGGAACTGAGCTTGCTCGCTGAGCGAAGCGGGCTGGCGGTGGAGGAGGTGATCCGTCGTCACAGTGCCCGGGAATACCAGGTGTTCGCCCTTGGGTTTGCACCGGGGTTTGCCTTCATGGGCCTGGTCGAAGACATTCTGGCCGCACCACGCCTGAACACCCCGCGCAAGAAAGTCGCCGCCGGCAGCGTCGGCATCGCCGAGCGCCAGACGGCCGCGTATCCGGTGGTGTCCCCCGGCGGCTGGAACCTGATCGGCCGCACCCCGGCGACACTGTTCGACCGTCATCGCGACGGGTACAGCCTGATGCAGCCCGGTGACACCGTGCGTTTCGAAGCGGTGAGCCATGCCG
Source organism: Pseudomonas sp. NPDC087614 (assembly GCF_044743485.1). Classification (NCBI taxonomy): domain Bacteria; kingdom Pseudomonadati; phylum Pseudomonadota; class Gammaproteobacteria; order Pseudomonadales; family Pseudomonadaceae; genus Pseudomonas; species Pseudomonas sp. NPDC087614. The sequence continues at coordinate 143,627 of NZ_JBIUWN010000002.1, forward strand.
AGTTCATCCGTCTGGGTGGTGATGACACCCCGCAGGAGGCACTGGCATGAGCCGACTGACGATTGAAGCCAGTACGCCGTTATGTCTGTTGCAGGACGCTGGGCGTTTTGGCGTGCGACATCTGGGCGTCACTCAGGGCGGCGCGACGGACTGGCGCTCGATGAACTGGGCCAATTGGCTGCTGGGCAATGATCTGGACATGCCGGTGATCGAAATTACCCTCGGCGGATTTACCGTGCAGGCAGCAGAAGATTGCCTGCTGGCGCTGGCGGGGGCTGATCTGGGCGCGAACATCGATGGCCAGTCGTTGGCGCCGTGGCGCAGTTTCAAATTGCACAAAGGACAGACGTTGCAGTTCACCCGGCCGCTGCTCGGGGCTCGGGCTTATCTGGCGGCCCCCGGTGGATTTGATGCGCCCAGGGTTCTTGGCAGCCATTGCACGGTTGTGCGCGAGGGACTTGGCGGTCTTGATGGCATGGGCCTGCCTCTGGCCAAAGGGGCGACGCTGAGCTATCAGGGGCAAACCTTTCTGGTTCGGGAGGTGCCACTGGAGCATCGACCGGATCTGCGGCTGAATGCGCCGCTTGATCTGGTGCTGGGTGCGCAGATCGGTCAATTCAGCGGGCAGAGTCTGTTTGATGTGTTCAACAGTGACTGGACACTGGACAGTCGCGCCGATCGCATGGGCATTCGTTTGCTGGGCACGGCGTTGCAGTATCAGGGCTTGCCGATGATTTCCGAGGGCATTCCTCTTGGCGCGGTGCAGGTGCCGCCCGACGGGCAGCCCATCGTGTTGCTCAATGATCGACAGACCATCGGTGGCTATCCCCGGTTGGGAGCGTTGACGCCCTTGGCGTTGGCGAGCCTGGCGCAGTGTCTGCCGGGGGCGAAGGTGAGATTGCGGCCTGTGATGCAAGAAAATGGCTGGAAAAAACACATCGACTATCTGAAGTCCTACTTGTGAAATTGGCTGTTTCAGACTGAGTTGCGAGATGCTTCCTTTCTTTCTAAGTACATTGCCCTACAGCACTTCCCTGGAGCGTGTGGAACTATTTAGCCTTATCTCAAACAAGGAAGTTACAGATGCGTTATATGAAAGTCGTTGCTCAGGAGGGTGCCGAAGGTGGCGTCAGTGTCGGAAGCCGTATTGTCGGTTTTTATGATCGCGCCGAAGTTGACGCTGTTTATGAGGTGAAGATAGATCGCTTTGGCAATGTGCAGAGGCTCAGTGCTGACAGCATCCATTGCGAAGAACTGGTGGGTCGAATCGAACGATTCATGTCGAGTGCCAGCCTCGATATAAAGCGTATGTTTGACTGGAACCATCGCGGCGATCAGAACGGCAAATCCATGGAGCTTATTGCCGAGGGGCACGCCACGGACGGTATCGCAACAAAGGTGAAGTTCCGCTTTTTGACAGAAGACGGTCAAGTCAACAACGAAGTGTTCCTCAGTCCGCAAACCGATGCTGCGAGGGCGAGGAGTGCAGAGTTGGAAATTCGCGGGACCGAAGCCATTACGCCGGGCAAAAAAAGGCGCAGCAAGAAAAAACCGGGTGCTGTACTCCCAGAGGTACAAGACACTCGATTTATGAACAGGCTATGCAAAGCCTATATCGCGTTGAACTGGTAAAGAGTCTTCGCCAAATGCCCTGAAAGGCGACAGTGTTGAGGCTGTTGCCTTTCAGGGCATCGAGTATTTTTACTTGGACAGAAACCGCATGCCTTCTTCCAGGCCGCGCAACGTCAGCGGATACATCTGATCTTCGATCAAGTCGCGCACTATGTTGGTCGACGAGGTATAGCCCCACGTATCTTTCGGGTACGGGTTGATCCAGATGAGTTTCTTGTACTTCTCCATGAAGCGCTGCATCCACAGATAACCCGGCTCTTCGTTCCAGTGCTCGACGCTGCCGCCGGCCTGGGTGATTTCATAAGGCGCCATGGCCGCGTCGCCGATGAAGATCACTTTGTAGTCGGCGCCGTACTTGTGCAGCAGGTCCTGAGTGGCGAAACGCTCGGACGTGCGGCGCATGTTGTTTTTCCACACCGATTCATAAATGAAGTTGTGGAAATAGAAGTACTCAAGATGTTTGAACTCGGTCTTGCAGGCCGAGAACAGCTCCTCGCAGGTTTTCACATGGGCATCCATCGAGCCGCCGATGTCGAACAGCAGCAACAGTTTCACGGTGTTGCGCCGTTCCGGGCGCATCTGGATGTTCAGCAGGCCGGCGTCCTTGGCGGTGTGATCGATGGTGCCGTCGATGTCCAGCTCTTCCGCCGCACCCTGACGGGCGAATTTACGCAGGCGGCGCAGGGCGACCTTGATGTTGCGCGTGCCCAGCTCCACGGAATCGTCGAGGTTCTTGTACTCGCGCTGATCCCAGACCTTTACCGCTTTGCCCTGGCGTTTGCCGGCATCGCCAACGCGAATGCCTTCCGGGTTGAAGCCGCCGGAGCCAAACGGGCTGGTGCCGCCGGTGCCGATCCATTTGTTACCGCCGGCATGGCGCTCCTTCTGTTCTTCCAGGCGCTTTTTGAACTCTTCGATCAGCTTGTCCAGGCCGCCAAGTGACTGAATCTGCGCGCGCTCTTCGTCGCTCAGCGAACGTTCGAACTCCTTGCGCAGCCAATCTTCGGGAATCAGCGCCTGCAAGTGATCGTCGAGTTTTTCCAGGCCATTGAAGTAGGCGCCGAACGCACGGTCGAACTTGTCGAAATGCCGTTCGTCCTTCACCAGAATCGCCCGGGACAAGTAATAGAACTCGTCCATGTCGGCGAAGGTCACGCGCTGTTTCAGCGCGTTGATCAGATCGAGCAGTTCGCGCACCGATACCGGCACTTTGGCTGCACGCATTTCATTGAACAGGTTGAGCAGCATGGCATCAGCCTCTTAGCGGGTGCCGCGACGGCTCATGAACGCCAGACGCTCAAGCAATTGCACGTCCTGTTCGTTCTTCACCAACGCACCGGCCAGCGGCGGAATCGCTTTGGTCGGATCGCGTTCGCGCAGTACCGCTTCACCGATGTTGTCGGCCATCAACAACTTCAGCCAGTCGACCAGTTCCGAGGTCGACGGCTTCTTCTTCAGGCCCGGAACCTTGCGCACGTCGAAGAACACGTCCAGCGCTTCGCTGACCAGATCCTTCTTGATGTCCGGATAATGCACGTCGACGATTTTCTGCAGGGTGGTGCGGTCGGGGAAGGCGATGTAGTGGAAGAAGCAGCGGCGCAGGAAGGCGTCCGGCAGTTCTTTCTCGTTGTTGGAGGTAATGATGATGATCGGGCGTTTTTTGGCCTTGATGGTTTCGTCGATCTCGTAAACGTAGAACTCCATCTTGTCGAGTTCTTGCAGCAAGTCGTTGGGGAACTCGATGTCGGCCTTGTCGATTTCGTCGATCAACAGAATGACCCGCTCTTCGGACTCGAATGCCTCCCAGAGTTTGCCTTTCTTCAGGTAGTTGCGAACATCGTGGACTTTTTCGTTGCCCAGTTGCGAGTCGCGCAGACGGCTGACCGCGTCGTACTCGTAGAGGCCCTGATGGGCCTTGGTGGTGGACTTGATGTGCCAGGTGATCAACTTGGCGCCGAACGACTCGGCCAGTTGCTCGGCGAGCATGGTCTTGCCGGTGCCCGGCTCACCCTTGACCAGCAGCGGCCGCTCCAGGGTGATGGCGGCGTTGACCGCCAGCTTCAGGTCATCGGTGGCGACGTAGGCCTGGGTGCCTTCGAACTTCATCTGCTAATCCTCGAACGGTAACGCCGACCTGAACGGGCAGGGCGGGGGCGAAATAATCGGATGCCCGACTATAACGCGCGCCCCGGTCGACTGTGAACGCAGACGGGTTATTCAGTCTCTGAATGGAGCGTCACATGCTGACTGGGTTTTGGTCTCGGGCCAGACAAACACCCCTGTGGCGAGGGGATTGGTCCCCGATGGCTGCGAAGCTGCCCCAAACACACTAACCCGCATCCGGCTTGGGTCGCTCATACCGCGCGTTGAACGCCTGGATGAATCCATTGCGTAAAATCTGCAAGAACGCTTCGAACGCGTTGATATCTTGCTGATGGACGTTACCGCTGAGTTCGACTTTGGTGGCGAACTGATTCTTGCCCTGGTTTTTAAGCACGGTTTCAGTGCCGCCGACCAGTGCCTCCCAGACCGAACGAAAGATACTTTTGTTCTTGTTTTCCACGTCCTGCTGCCAGTTGAACACTTCGACATCGCGCAGCAGCGGCTTGATGTAACCGGTAAGTTTGGCGTTTTCGGCTTTGGCCTCAATCACCACATCACCATGGCCGGCGTTGAAGTCGAACTTGCCATAGGCCGAGGCAAAGTCGTTCATGCGCTTGAGTTCGATATCACGGGCGCGCAGGCGGAACTCAAAGTCTTCGAAGTTGCTCAGTGGATCGAAGGTCGCGGTGGTTTCCAGAGGCGCGTGGCCTAACAACAGCGCTTTGCCCTCGAAGCGTGCGTTGCGTTTACCTGCGGTGTCGACCACGTTTGTCAGGTTGTAGAGGCTGGCATCGACATTTGTCGCATTCATGTTCACCGGTGGTTTGGAATTGAAGTTGCGGAAATTGATCCGCCCGTCGCTGATCCGCACTTCGTTAAGCGTAATCGGCAGGAGTTTGCCCAGTTGCTCACGCCAGTCGGTGCCTTTACCGGTCTGGGAGTCCTGTTTATTGCCTCCATCGACGAAGTTCACTTCGGGTTTGATGAATTGCACCTCGGCCACCACGGCATGGTCGTACCACAGCGAGTGCCAACTCACGGAAAGATCGATCAGCGGTGCATTGACGAACGGGACTGGCACCTTGCCGTCGACCTTGACGATCTTCAGGCCGTTGATTTTGTAAGCGCCACGCCACAGTGCCAGATCCACATCGGTGATCTGGCCGCGATAGTCGCCCATGTCCGCCAGTTTGCCGTTCAGGTAGTCACGCACCAGGTAGGGCAGGGCGATGTGCAGTGCGATCAGCAGCACGACAATCGTGGCGAGAGTCCATAACGGCCAGCTATAACGACGCTTCATGGCGACATTTCCTAAACGATATAAAGCGATGGACTGTCATGCGCCGCAGACGTTCGACCCGACTGGACTGTGATGGGTAACAGGCATACCTTTGAGCGCTGAATTCAATGCTGCATAAGGACCCAGCCATGAGCCGTATTTACGCTGACAACGCCCATTCCATTGGCAACACGCCGCTGGTGCAGATCAATCGCATTGCGCCGCGTGGGGTGACCATCCTGGCCAAGATCGAGGGGCGCAACCCCGGTTATTCGGTCAAGTGCCGGATCGGTGCCAACATGATCTGGGACGCCGAAAGCAGCGGCAAACTCAAGCCGGGCATGACCATCGTCGAGCCGACTTCGGGTAATACGGGCATTGGCCTGGCCTTCGTGGCGGCCGCTCGTGGTTACAAATTGATGCTGACCATGCCGGCATCGATGAGCATTGAGCGTCGCAAAGTCCTCAAGGCCCTTGGCGCCGAACTGGTGTTGACCGAGCCCGCCAAGGGCATGAAAGGCGCCATTGAAAAAGCGGCAGAAATTGTTGCCAGTGATTGCGGCAAATACTTCATGCCGGCGCAGTTCGATAACCCGGCCAACCCGGCTATCCACGAAAAAACCACGGGGCCGGAAATCTGGAATGACACCGACGGTGCGGTCGATGTGCTGGTGGCCGGGGTCGGTACCGGCGGAACCATCACCGGTGTTTCGCGGTATATCAAGAATACCCAACGCAAACCGATTCTATCGGTGGCCGTGGAGCCTATGGCATCGCCGGTGATCACCCAGGCGCTGGCTGGCGAAGAGATCAAGCCGAGCCCGCACAAGATTCAGGGTATCGGTGCCGGGTTCGTGCCGAAAAACCTCGATTTGACGATGGTTGACCGGGTCGAGCAAGTCACCGACGAAGCGTCGAAAGCCATGGCGCTGCGTCTGATGCAGGAAGAAGGCATCCTGTGCGGCATTTCCTGCGGTGCGGCGATGGCCGTGGCCGTGCGATTGGCCGAGACCCCCGAGATGCAGGGCAAGACCATCGTGGTGATTTTGCCGGACTCGGGTGAGCGTTATCTGTCGAGCATGCTGTTCAGTGATCTGTTCACTGAGCAGGAGAACCAGCAGTAAGCGGATTGATTCAGATCAGCCAGGATTCAGGGGCGTTATGTTATTGAGTGCTTTGTTGCGCAAGGCTTGACACTGAATCTTGGGTTGGATGGGTTTTTCCCTTGGCCAGTAGTGTTTATCATGGCCGGCTGCCATGCCGGGTACGTGGCATGGCGTAGCGTTGTCTTTTTCCTGGGAGTTGTTGATGACCTTTTCGTTTACCGCCAAGGCTTTGGTGTTGCTGCTGTTTGTGGGCAGTACGCTCTATGTGCATTTGCGCGGCAAGGCGCGTTTGCCGGTACTGCGTCAGTTCGTCAACCACTCGGCGCTGTTCGCCCCGTATAACGCCCTGATGTACCTGTTCTCCGGCGTGCCGTCCAAGCCCTATCTGGATCGCAGCAAATTCCCGGAACTGGATGTGCTGCGCGATAACTGGGAAACCATCCGCGACGAGGCCATGCACCTGTTTGACGAGGGCTACATTCGCGCTGCCGAGAAGAACAACGACGCCGGTTTTGGCTCGTTCTTCAAGAAGGGCTGGAAGCGTTTCTACCTCAAGTGGTACGACAAACCGCTGCCATCTGCCGAAACCCTGTGCCCGAAAACCGTGGCGCTGGTCAGTGCCATCCCCAACGTCAAAGGCGCCATGTTTGCGCTGCTGCCGGGCGGCAGCCATTTGAACCCGCACCGCGACCCGTTTGCCGGTTCGCTGCGTTATCACCTTGGCTTGTCGACACCGAACTCCGACGATTGCCGGATTTTCGTCGACGGTCAGGTCTACGCATGGCGTGACGGTGAAGACGTGATGTTCGACGAGACCTACGTGCACTGGGTCAAGAACGAAACCGACAAGACCCGCGTGATCCTGTTCTGCGACATCGAGCGACCGTTGAGCAATCGCCTGATGACCCGCATCAACCGCTTTATCAGTGGCTGGCTGGGCCGCGCGACTGCGCCGCAGAACCTCGACGACGAACGCGTTGGCGGCATCAACCAGGCTTACGCCTGGAGCAAGAACTTCAGCGACAGGTTCAGCGGTGTGGTCAAGCAGTGGAAGCGCCGCAATCCGAAAGCCTACCGCGTGATGCGCCCGATCCTGGCGGTGGTGGTGTTGACGTTACTCGGGTATTGGCTGTTTGGTTGAGGCCGAACCCGAAACGAAGAACCGCTCCTTGTGAGCGGTTTTTTTATCTCGGAATACAGGCAAACAGGACAGTCGGCAAGGAGGCTTGGTTCGTCTTCGATACTCGTCGATATGGCTTGCGAGCCATGTCTGGCCGAAGCAATGCCCTTGAATCTGTCGCTACCGACACGCAGCCAAAATCATTGCAATCCATGTCCCGCGCTGGTTATAGTCGGCCATCGTGAGCCCAACGACTCACCCAGCCACCCTCAAACAAAGATCTGCCCAAATGCCTGCATCCCTCATCAACGCGGTAGTCGATTCAGCGCTCAACGCTGGCGTCGTGCCGTGCGGGAATCAGCAGACCAAGCAGATCAGTCATTACCCTCCACCTGTCAGTAGCACGCCGGTGTGCGCAGTCGTAGCACCGCCGGGCGTTGGCGTTTCGGGCTGATCAGCATTCTCTGCTGACCCTTGCGCCCGCCAGAAAACTACTGAATTTCAGCCTCGGCTGAGTTGGCTATTTGCCTGACTACAGGTGGTATTCATGTTTGTCCTGTCGAAAAAAACCGCGCTTGCGGCGATGTCCACGAGCCTGTTCGTGTTGCTGTGGAGCAGCGGCGCGATCTTCTCCAAATGGGGCCTGGCCCACGCTTCACCGTTTGCGTTCCTGCTGATTCGCTTTGCCATTGCTTTGGGCGGGTTGGTGCTGCTGATTCCGTTGCTCAAGCTGAAACGGCCCAAGGGCGGCAAGCCGATGCTGTTTGCGATTGCCACAGGCGTGGTGTTGCTGGGGGCTTATCAGATCTTCTATCTGCTGGCCTTGAACACCAAAGTAACCCCGGGCGTGATGGCAACCATCATGGGCGTGCAGCCGATTCTCACCGTTGTCTTGATGGAGCGGCAGCGCTCGGCAAGCCGGCTGTTCGGTCTGGCGCTGGGGTTGGCCGGTCTGATCATGGTGGTTTATCAGGGGATGGGTTTGGCCGGGATGTCCTGGGCGGGAATGCTGTTTGGCCTGCTGGCGCTGGCGAGCATGACCCTGGGTTCGATCATGCAGAAACGCATCACCGACAACCCCCTGGGCACATTGCCGGTGCAGTACCTGGCCGGGCTGTTGTTGTGTGGGGTTTTCGTGCCGTTCCAGCCGTTTCATTTTGAACACAGTGCAGGTTTTATCGTGCCGGTGTTGTGGATGGGTCTGGTGGTGTCGGTGCTGGCGACACTGTTGCTGTATCGCCTGATCGCCCGGGGCAATCTGGTGAATGTCACCAGTTTGTTCTACCTGGTACCGGCAGTGACGGCGGTGATGGATTATTTGATCTTCGGCAATCGCCTGGCCGTGCTGAGTGTGCTGGGGATGCTGTTGATCATCGTTGGCCTGGCGTTTGTGTTCCGTAAAACCGCATAAAACCTTGCGTAAAAAAAGGCCCGGGAGATGATGCCCGGGCCTTTTTGCATCTGCTGAATTACTGCGCGGCGGCTCGGGCAGATTTGACCACCGCCGGCTTTAGCACCAACCACAACGCCAGTGCAATCAAAACCCCGCCATAGATGTGCGCCATCGACAGCGGCTCATCGAGAAACAAAGCGCCCCACAACACGCCGAACGGCGGGATCATGAAGGTCACGGTCATCGACTTGACCGGGCCGATGGAACTCAGCAGACGGAAGTAAATGATGTAGGCAAATGCGGTGCAGCCCAGGCCCAGGCCCAGCAGCGACAGCCACACGCTCCAGCCGCCCCAATTTGCCGGTGGTGCGGTGATCACGCTGTAGCCGAACAGTGGCAGCAGGAACAGCGTCGCGCCGAGCATGCTGCCCAGGGCCGAGAGGCGACTGTCCAGTCCACCTGCCTGATCCAGCCAGCGTCGCGCGAGAAATCCTGCAAAACCGTAACACGTGGTCGCGAGCAGGCAGGCAATGGCGCCCATCAGCAATTGCAGGTCAAACGCCACGGGGCCGGCACGGGTCAGCACGCCGACGCCGAACAGTCCGAGGAATACCCCGCCAAGTTTGGCCACGGTGAGTTTTTCACTGAAGAACAGTCCGCCGATCAGCACGCCCATCAAGGGGGTGGTGGCGTTGAAAATCGCTGAATAGCCGGCCGGCAATACTTGGGCCGCGACCGAATACAGGGTGGCCGGGATGCCCGAGTTGATCACGCCCAGCAGCATCACGGTTTTCAGTTTGCCTTTGAAATCCCAGCGCACGCGCATCAACCCCAGGATCACCACCAGACCGACAGCGGCAATCGATACCCGCAAAAACCCGGTCGGCACCGTACCGACCACTGGCGCGATGATGCGCATGAACAGGAAGCTCGCGCCCCATATAGCAGCGAGCGACAGCATGCGGAAAATATCGACGGGGCTCACGGTGACACTCCTTCCTTTATCGGGACGAGAGTGTTGCCGAGCGCCCTGACGATGGCAACCGCTATTGGGGCATTTAACTTTGGTTCGACCGGTCCAGTGTTGACGCCGGCAACGAATAATTCCTGTCATGTGCAACCACGACGCGGTTTTGGCACAAATTGCACTTCACCTGCGGCCGGTTCCGTGGCTAAGCTCAGGCATTCCGAATGCACGCAGAGGTCTCATCTATGCCGCAGCAATGGCCAGCCCCCGACATCGCCCGCATGATCCTCGATGGCTTTGACGATTACCGCGAGCATTTCCGTCGGATCACTGACGGCGCCCGGGAGCGCTTCGAGCAGGCGCGCTGGCAGGAGATCCAGACGGCCTCGGCGGCGCGGATCAACCTCTACGAAGACAAGGTCGGCGAAACCATCGCCCGGCTGCGTGAACATTTCGACGACGAAACACTGATGGACGTCAATGGCTGGCCACTGGTGAAAAGCGCCTACATCCGCGTCATCGATTTGCGCTTCGACGATGAGCTGTCCGAGACCTGGTACAACTCGATTTTCTGCGGGCTGTTCAGCCATGACCTGATCAGCGACGGCTGCATGTTCATCCACACCACCCGGCCGAGCCTGCGCCGAGCACGCGCCGCGCAAACACGCACCTACAAGCCGCAAGGTCAGTTGTCCGGGATGCTGGCGAGTATCTTTGCCGACTACCGTTTCGGTGAGGATTACGCCGATTTGCCCGGTGACCTGCACCGCCTCGAAGCGCAATTGCGCGAGAACCTGCCGGACTGGGTCTGCAAGGATCCGGAACTAAGCGTCGAACTGTTTTCTTCGGTTCTGTACCGCAACAAGGGCGCGTATCTGGTCGGGCGCATTTACACCCGTGACGAACAGTGGCCGCTGGTCATTCCGCTGCTGCACCGCGAAGGTCGTGGGGTTCAGATCGATGCGCTGATCACCGATGAAGCCGATGTGTCGATCATCTTCTCCTTCACCCGTTCGTATTTCATGGTCGACGTACCGGTGCCGGCGGAGTTCATCGGCTTTCTGCGGCGCATTTTGCCGGGCAAGCACATCGCCGAGTTGTACACCTCGATCGGTTTCTACAAGCACGGCAAGTCCGAGTTCTATCGCGCGCTGATCAATCACCTGGCCAGCACCGACGATCAGTTCATCATGGCCCCGGGTGTGCGCGGCATGGTGATGAGCGTCTTCACGCTGCCGGGTTTCAACACCGTGTTCAAAATCATCAAGGACCGTTTCTCACCGTCGAAAAACGTCGACCGCGCCACGGTCATCGAGAAATACCGCTTGGTGAAAAGTGTCGACCGGGTTGGGCGCATGGCCGATACCCAGGAGTTTGCCGATTTTCGTTTTCCGCTGAGCAAGTTCGACCCCGCGTGCCTTGAAGAATTGCTGGAAGTGGCGCCGTCCACGGTGTCGGTGGAAGGCGATACTGTGCTGATCCGCCACTGCTGGACTGAACGGCGCATGACCCCGCTCAACCTGTACCTGGAGAACGCCAACGAAGCGCAGGTGCGTGAGGCACTGGAGGATTACGGCTTGGCGATCAAGCAATTGGCGGCGGCGAATATCTTTCCCGGCGACATGCTGCTCAAGAACTTCGGCGTCACCCGTCACGGGCGGGTGGTGTTCTATGACTACGACGAAATCTGCTTCCTGACCGAAGCCAACTTCCGCCACATCCCGACCCCGCGCACGCCAGAGGATGAAATGGCTTCAGAGCCGTGGTACTCGATCGGGCCGCTGGATGTGTTTCCCGAAGAGTTTCCGCCGTTCCTGTTCGCCGATGCCGGTCAACGCAAGTTGTTTGATCAGTTGCATGGCGAGCTGTACAACGCCGATTACTGGAAGAGCCTGCAGGAGGCGATTCGGGCAGGGAAGGTCATCGACGTCTTCCCGTACCGGCGCAAGGGCCTGGATAACGAATAACAGCAGCGACGAGCGGCAAGTGACAAGCTTCAGGCCAGCAGTTGATTCAACTTGCGGCGTGTAGCTTGCCGCTTGTAGCTGCTTTTCTGCGACAATCGCCACCCTGCGCCACTAGACGACTGAATTGCGTACCCGATGACCGAAGAATCGCCCTCCATCGACAAACTGCTGAAAAACCTCGACCACGCCATGCTCGCCGACCGCCACCGGCTGCGGCGGCAGTTGCTTGAGCTGCGCAAAAAGCCAGACGAGGCCAAGCTGGCCCAGTGGGTGGCGCGCATGCAGGCGTCCTGTGATCAGGTGCTGGCGCGCAAGGCCAGCCTGCCGGTGATTCGTTACGACGACAGCCTGCCGATTGCGGCCAAGCGTGACGAGATCAAAAAGGCGCTGGAAAAGCATCAGGTGCTGATCATTGCGGGCGAAACCGGCTCGGGCAAAACCACGCAGTTGCCAAAAATCTGTCTGGAAATCGGTCGCGGCCAACACGGTTTGATCGGCCACACCCAGCCACGGCGGATCGCTGCCCGCAGTGTTGCCAGTCGCGTCGCAGAAGAACTCGCGACGCCGCTCGGGTCGCTGGTGGGCTACCAGGTACGCTTCGAAGATCAGAGCGATTCCAACACCCTGATCAAACTGATGACCGACGGCATCCTGCTGGCGGAAACCCAGAACGACCGCTATCTGGAACGCTACGACACGATCATTGTCGACGAAGCTCACGAACGCAGCCTCAACATCGACTTCCTGCTTGGTTACCTGAAAACCCTGTTGCCGCGCCGTCCCGACCTGAAGGTCATCATCACCTCGGCCACCATCGACCTGGAGCGTTTCTCCAAGCATTTCGATGACGCACCAATTGTCGAGGTCTCCGGCCGCACCTTCCCGGTGGACACCTGGTATCGCCCATTGACCCTGGAGCAGGACGAGGAGGGCAACCGCGTTGAGGACGACCTGACCGTCGATCAGGCAATCCTCGCCACCCTCGACGAAATTGCCGCCTACGAGCGCAGCGAACGTCGCAGCCCAGGCGATGTGCTGGTGTTCCTGCCCGGTGAGCGCGAAATTCGCGATGCCGCCGACATGCTGCGCAAGGCCCAACTCAAACACACCGAGATTCTGCCGCTGTACGCGCGCCTGTCGCCGGCCGAGCAGCAGCGGATTTTCCAGTCACACCCCGGCCGTCGCGTCGTGCTGGCGACCAACGTCGCTGAAACCTCGCTGACCGTGCCGGGCATCCGCTACGTGATCGACAGCGGCACTGCGCGCATCAGCCGCTACAGCTACCGCGCCAAGGTTCAGCGTTTGCCGATCGAAGCGATTTCCCAGGCCAGCGCCAACCAGCGTAAGGGCCGCTGCGGCCGGGTCGAGCCGGGCATTTGCATACGTTTGTACAGCGAAGAAGATTTCCTCGGTCGCCCGGAATTCACTGACCCGGAGATTCTGCGCACCAACCTCGCGGCGGTGATCTTGCAGATGCTGCATCTGCGCCTCGGCGAAATCACTGCGTTCCCGTTCATCGAGCCGCCGGACGGCAAGGCGATCAGCGACGGTTTCAACCTGCTGCAAGAACTCTCGGCGGTGGATCGCAACAGTCAGTTGACCCCGCTCGGCCGTCAGTTGGCGCGCCTGCCAGTTGACCCGCGCATGGGCCGCATGCTGCTTGAAGCGGCGAAACTGGGCAGCTTGCAGGAAGTGCTGATCGTCGCCAGTGCCATGTCGATTCAGGACCCGCGCGAGCGTCCGCCGGAGCGCCAGCAAGCGGCGGATCAGGCTCACGCGCAATGGAAGGATGTCGATTCCGACTTCGCCGGCCTGGTCAATCTGTGGCGTGGTTTTGAAGAACAGCGCCAGGCGCTGACCGCCAGCCCGTTGCGCAATTGGTGCCGCAAGAACTTCCTCAACTATTTACGTCTGCGCGAGTGGCGTGATTCCCATCGCCAGTTGAGCCTGATCTGCCGCGACATGCAGTTGAGCCTCAATAAAGAACCAGCCGATTACCCGAAACTGCACAAAGCGGTGCTCGTCGGTTTGCTCAGCCAGATCGGCCAGAAAACCGAGGACGGCGATTACCTCGGCGCCCGTCAGCGACGTTTCTGGATTCACCCGTCGTCGGGCATCGGCAAGAAGCGTCCGCAATGGCTGATGACCGCCGAACTGGTAGAGACCACCAAGCTCTATGCGCGCATGGTCGCCAAGATCGACGCCGACTGGATCGAGCCGCTGGCCGGGCATCTGATCAAGAAAAATCACTTCGAACCGCACTGGGAGAAGAAGCGCGGCCAGGTCGTGGCCTTCGAGCAGATCACCCTGTTCGGGCTGATTGTGGTCGGGCGCCGACCGGTTCATTACGGCCCGGTTGACCCCGTGGTTTCGCGTGAGCTGTTTATCCGCGAAGGTCTGGTGCGGGGCGAGATTCAGTCCAGAGCCAAGTGCCTGAGCGCCAACAAACAACTGCTCGAACAGCTCGATGAACTGGAAGCCAAGGCCCGTCGCCGCGACATTCTGGCCGACGAAGAAACCCTGTACGCCTTCTACGATGCGCGGCTGCCGGCGGAGATTCACCAGAGCGCGACGTTCGACAGTTGGTACCGGATCAACAGCCAGAAAGACCCGCTACTGCTGATCATGCGCGAAGAAGACGTGCTGGCCCGCGAGGCCAGTGAAGTCACCGCACTGCATTACCCCGATACCTTGCACATCGGTGATCTGGAACTGACGCTCAGTTATCACTTCGAACCCAATCACCCCCGTGACGGCGTGACCCTGCGGGTGCCGGCGCCGTTGCTGCCGATGCTGCCGCCGGAGCGTCTGGAATGGCTGGTGCCGGGGCTGATCGAGGCCAAGTGCATCGCTCTGGTGCGCAATCTGCCCAAAGCGTTGCGCAAGAACTTCGTGCCGGTGCCGGACTTCATCAAGGCTGCGCTGCAACGCATGACCTTCGCCGAGGGCTCGCTGCCCCAGGCGTTGGGGCGCGAGTTGTTGCGCATGACCGGTGCGCGGGTCAGCGATGAGGCGTGGGCGGAAGCGGCGCAGCAGGTCGAAGGGCATCTGCGCATGAACCTGGAAATCGTCGACGGCCAAGGCAAATTCCTTGGCGAAGGACGGGATCTGGCCGAACTGACTGCGCGTTTCGCCGAAGCCAGTCAGGCCGCACTGGCCGTGCCGCAGAGTGCCAAGAGTCAGCAGCCGGTGGAGGCGAAAGTCTTCGCGCCGGTGGCAGCAAAAACTCTGCAGAAAATTGCCGGGCTGTCGATGACGGTCTACCCGGCGCTGGTGGAAGAGGGCGGCACGGTCAAGGAAGGGCGGTTCTCGACCCCGGCCGAAGCCGAGTTCCAGCATCGTCGTGCGTTGCAGCGCTTGCTCATGCAGCAACTGGCCGAACCGGCCAAATTCCTGCGCGGAAAATTGCCGGGGCAGACCGAACTGGGCTTGCTCTACCGTGAACTGGGCCGGGTCGATGCGCTGGTCGAAGACATTCTGCTGGCCAGTCTCGACAGTTGCATTCTCGACGGCGAAGACCCGTTGCCGCGTGACGGTGCAGGGTTGGCGGCGCTGGCCGAACGCAAGCGTGGCAGTTGGACCGAACACGCCGAGCGCGTGGCGCGGCTGACGCTGGAGATTCTGAAGATCTGGCATGGTCTGCAAAAGCGCTTCAAGGGCAAGATCGATCTGGCCCAAGCCGTGGCGTTGAATGACATCAAGCAACAGATCAGTCATCTGGTTTACCCGGGGTTCGTGCGGGAAACGCCGATGCAATGGCTCAAGGAGCTGCCGCGTTATCTGAAAGCGGTCGAGCAGCGTTTTGAAAAACTGGGCGCGCAACTGCAGAAGGATCGGGTCTGGAGCGGTGATCTGGCCGGTTTGTGGGCCCAATACCAGGCCCGCGCCGCCAAGCATGCCCAGGAAGGCAAACGCGATCCACAGCTTGAGTTGTATCGCTGGTGGCTGGAGGAATATCGGGTTTCGCTGTTCGCCCAGCAGTTGGGAACGAAAGTGCCGATTTCCGATAAGCGCCTGAATAAACAATGGACCCAGGTCGAACCCTAGATCTATCGACGTGCACAGTCCCCCTGTGGGAGCGGGCTTGCTCGTGAAGGCGTAGTGTCAGATAACTGATTCGGTGACTGACACACCGCCTTCGCGAGCAAGCCCCCCGCCTTGGGATTTGCGTTGTGCTTGAGAAAGGGGCCAAAACCTTGGGTTTATGGCAAACTTCGCGACCATAAATGCCTGTTTCGCGACCCAGAGCCTTCGGCGTGGTCACGCAACGGAATAAAACGATGCCAGGTTTGCGTCCCCCGGATGGGAATAGACCCTTTGTGTGTTGGTACGACGGTTCCAGCACTTTCTGCCTGAACAGATTAGAGAAACGACCATGCATAACGTCGTCATCAGCGGCACCGGCCTGTACACCCCGGCCAACAGCATCTCCAACGAAGAGCTGGTGCAGTCTTTCAATACCTACGTCGCGCAATTCAACGCGGACAACGCAGACGCCATCGCCAGCGGCGACATCCAGGCCCTGACGGAATCCAGCGCCGCCTTCATCGAAAAAGCCTCGGGCATCAAGAGCCGCTTTGTCATGGACAAAGAAGGCATTCTTGATCCGCAGCGCATGGCCCCGCGTCTGCCGGAGCGTTCCAACGAGGAATGGTCGGTACTTTGCCAAATGGCCATCGGTGCTGCCGAACAAGCCTTGCAACGCGCCGGCAAAACCGCCGCTGACATCGACGGCGTGATCGTCGCCTGCTCCAACTTGCAGCGTGCTTACCCGGCCATCGCCATCGAAGTCCAGGAAGCCCTGGGCATTCAGGGGTTCGGTTTCGACATGAACGTGGCCTGTTCCTCGGCCACCTTCGGCATTCAGGCAGCCGCTAACAGCGTGCAACTGGGCCAGGCCCGGGCGATCCTGATGGTCAACCCGGAAGTCTGCACCGGTCACCTGAACTTCCGTGACCGCGACAGCCACTTCATCTTCGGCGACGCCGCCACGGCCGTGATCATCGAGCGCGCCGATCTGGCTACGTCCAAATACCAGTTCGACGTGGTCAGCACCAAACTGCTGACCAAGTTCTCCAACAACATCCGCAACAACTTCGGCTTTCTCAACCGCGCAGCGCAAGAGGGCGTCGGTACTCGCGACAAGCTGTTCGTGCAGGAAGGCCGCAAGGTGTTCAAGGATGTTTGCCCGATGGTGGCTGAACTGGTCGGTGCGCATCTGGAAGAGAACCAGCTCAATGTCGGCGATGTGAAGCGTTTCTGGCTGCACCAGGCCAACCTCAGCATGAACCATCTGATCGTGCGCAAACTGCTGGGCCGCGAGGCCACCGAAGAGGAAGCCCCGGTGATCCTCGACACTTACGCCAACACCAGCTCTGCCGGTTCCGTGATTGCTTTCCACAAGTATCAGGATGATCTGGCTGCCGGTTCGCTGGCGGTATTGAGTTCGTTCGGTGCGGGTTACTCGATCGGTAGCGTGATTCTGCGCAAGCGTTGAAAGTGGTTTAATTTCCGCTTAATCACGCTGACCTTTCCTACATCCGAGTCGGTTGAAACGCTGTAGTTTTCGGAAATGGCGGCAGGAGACGCTTCAGGCGAATCCTGCCGCTATCATTTTCGAAGTCGGAACAAGGGGATTGATGGATGGCGGTTGACGACACCCAACTGCTCGCGCGTTTGCTGGCAGGCGAGCAACAGGCTTTCAAGGAACTGGTCACGACTTATCAAAGCGCCATGCGCGCCGTCGCTTATGCGATTGTCGGCCAGCGTCACGTCGAAGAAGTGGTGCAAGATGCATGGCTGTCGGTAGTGCGCCATATCGGCAGTTTCGAAGGCCGCTCCAGTCTCAAGACCTGGTTGCTGACCATCACCGCCAACTCGGCCAAAAGTCGCTACAAGCACAATCGCCGCGAAGTGTTGATGGATGATCTGCCGTCACCCCACGGCACCATTGATGATGACCGCTTTTCCCCCGGCGATGGCCACTGGCTGATCGCACCGTTCGCCTGGCACCAGGACACGCCTGAAGCGCTGCTCACCGAAAGCGAGTTGCGTGAGTGCCTCGAACACACACTGCTCAACCTGTCGGAACTGCAAAGCAGCGTTTTGTTGTTGCGCGAACGCCAAGGCCTTGAGCTCGAAGAGATCTGTAATCTTCTGGAGATATCGCTCTCCAATGTCCGTGTGCTGCTGCATCGTGCGCGGCTGAAAGTCTTCGCGACAGTGGAGCATTTTGAGGAGACCGGGGAATGCTGACCTGTAAGGAACAAGTGGCGCGCTCCAGCGATTATCTCGATGGCCAGCTGAGCTTTCGCGAAAAACTGATGGTGCGTCATCACCTGTTGTTCTGCCCCAATTGCCGGCGTTTTATACGCCAGATGCGATTGATGCAGGCGACGCTGAAGGCGATGCCGGAGAAACCTGAAGAGGGGGTGGATGCGTTGGCCGAGCGGTTGGCGGCGCGGCTTCGGGAAGACAGCCCCTAGGGGGAGAAGCAGACTGACGCGCCTGCGGCACACGGATGATGGGGATCGCCGTAGCCGCGCCAGACTGTTGAAGCATCTCAAGCGCTGCACCCGGATGAGAAGCGCATCGCCTGAGATCTGTTGCTCTGTTGCTTAGAACTTCGCTTCTGCGTCCAGTTGCAGAATGTTGGTGTCGGCGTCGCGCTGAGTGCGGCTGGAGTAGTCAGCCTTGGTCAGGAAGTACGTGGCGCCGAGGGCGAAATTCTTGTCGATGTCGTAGCCGACTTTGAACTTGTGCCCACGCGAACCGGTGGTGCCGTTGGCGAAGTCGGAATCGGTGAAGGCGCCGACCACAGCATTGCGCTGCACGTCACGATAGTTGTAGTCGAGGTTCAGACCGAAGACTTTCGACTTGGCGCCGAGCAACCAGGCGGTGTCCTGATCGGTCACGGCATCGTTGTTCTTCACATACTGACCGTAGAACGACAGCGGCATTGGCAGACCGCCGATGTCGATCTGGCTGAAACCCTCGTACAGACGGAATTCGTTGTTGGCCGAGTTGCCATTGACGGCCAGTGCGCACGGTGTGGAAGAGCCCGTGCAACGGCTGTCCTGATCGTTCTGGTAGGCGTAGACGCTGCCGCCAACGGTCAGTTTCAGGTTGTCGGTGATGGCGATGCGGCTACCCAACTGGCCGGAGGTCAGGCGCAGGTCGTGACGGAATTGCACGCCTTCGCCGTCGACGTTGTCCTTGAGGTTGTAGTTGCCCAGGCTGCCGAACAGTTCGGCACTGCTGCCCAGTGGGTACTTGTAAGTGACGGCCAGACCTTCCGGGTTGATGTCGCCGTCCCAGATCACGTCGCCCATGCTCACCCACGGTTGCAGCATCTTGCCGCCGATCACATGCAGGTTCTTGATCGCATCAGGGTGGTAGTCGATGTAGCCCAGGTCCAGCCAGATCTGCTTCTTGTCGAAGTAGTTGTCCTGGTCCTGGTTGGTCGAACGAGCATCGTCGCCGCCGCCGGTGGCGATACGGATGCCGGTGTCCACTTGCGGGTTGATCTCGGTGTAGGCACCCAGACGTGCACGGATGCGCTGACGATCCTTTTCGCGGCCGCCGTTGTTGGCTTCGCCGTCGATCTTGACGGTCTCCTGGCGGATGCGCACGTCACCCTTGAACTGGGTCTTGGCAGCCCAGGCCAGTTTCTGGTCGAAGACGCTTTGTTCGTTGGTCTTCTTCGCGACAGCCGCGACTTGTTCATTGGTCTCTTGCTGCGCCTGCTGGGCGATTTGCTGAGCCTTCTGATCCTTGGCCAGTTCAGTTTGCAGTTCTACATACTGCGCCTGGGAAATCGAACCGTTAGCCTTGAGCATGTCGAGCAGTTTGGCGTCGACTGCAGCACTGGCCGGAACGCTCATGGCCAGTAACAGGCCACCGCACAGGGCCGCCGCAGTTTTCGTGGAAGCAAGACGCATAGCAATCTCCGAAGATGAGTGGGATGGCTGAACCATCCTGGGCACAACCGACGGTTGAAGGTCGGAAAACAGTGTCCGGGTAGAACCCGGCGCTCTAAAAACAGGCGCCAGTATCGCGATGGTTTATGACAGGGCAGTGGCACGGTGATGGCAGGTTGATGACGGTACGCGTTGGTCGTGAACCATTGATCTAGAGCGCTGTCGCCCGATGACGGGTGTGCAATGCGGCGCAATCGGCGATACTCGCCGAGCGCTGAAACCCCGATGTGGAGAGCTCTTTGATGCCGTTGCAATGCCTGCAGAACCTGTCAGAAATCGCCCCGGCCACTTGGGATGAATTGGTGCCGGACAATCAGCCGTTTCTGCGTCATGCTTTTCTCAGTGCGCTGGAGGACAGCGGCAGCGTCGGCCCTCACACCGGTTGGCAGCCGGAGCATTTACTGCACATCGAAGATGGTCGGCTGATCGCCGCCTTGCCGGGTTACCGCAAGTGGCACTCCTACGGCGAGTATGTGTTCGACCATGGCTGGGCCGATGCCTGCGCCCGAGCCGGAATCGATTACTACCCCAAACTGTTGACGGCTGTGCCGTTCAGTCCAGTCAGCGGCCCTCGGTTGCTGGCGTCCAAGTTCGAAGACGGTTTTGAGCTGCTCAAGAGCCTGCCCGGTTATCTGGAAATCGAAGGGCTGTCCGGCGCGCACATCAATTTCACCGATCCGTTCACCGACGCCGCCATGGCCGAGCAGCCGGGCTGGTTGCAGCGCATCGGCTGTCAGTATCACTGGCACAATCGAGGCTATCGCGACTTTCAGGATTTTCTCGACGTGCTCAGTTCGCGCAAGCGCAAACAGATGCGCAAGGAGCGCGAGCAGGTGGCGGGGCAGGGCTTCGAATTTGAATGGCTACAAGGGCGAGAGCTAAACGAATCGCAGTGGGATTTCGTCTACGCCTGCTATGCCAATACCTACGCCGTGCGTCGGCAGACACCGTATCTGACGCGAGAGTTTTTCAGTTTGCTGGCCGCGCGCATGCCCGAATCGATCCGCGTGGTGCTGGCCAGGCAGGGCTCACGGCCGGTGGCCATGGCCTTCAGTCTGGTTGGCGGTGACAGTTTTTACGGGCGCTATTGGGGATGCCTTGCCGAATTTGATCGGCTGCACTTTGAAACCTGTTTTTATCAGGGCATGGACTACGCGATTGCCCAGGGCTATCAGCGTTTCGATGCCGGTGCTCAGGGCGAGCACAAACTGATTCGTGGCTTCGAACCGGTGATCACTCACTCGTGGCATTACCTGCGGCATCCGGGTCTGAAAGCGGCGGTAAAAGACTTCCTGCAGCAGGAACGCGCCGGTGTCCTGGCCTACGCCGAAGAAGCGAGAGCAGCCTTGCCCTACCGCCAAACCTAAATCTCCAATGTGGGGCTTGCTCGCGAAGGCGGTGTGTCAGTACAGCAAATATTGCCTGACACCACGCCTTCGCGAGCAAGCCCGCTCCCACATTTGGTTTTGTGTTGGACTCAGGTTTTTTCGTTACCCAACCAGAGATAAATCACTTCACCGGCCACCGCACCCGACAGCGGCGCCACCCAGAACATCCACAACTGCGCGATGGCCCAGCCGCCGACCATCAGCGCCGGCCCGGTACTGCGCGCCGGGTTCACCGAGGTATTGGTCACCGGAATCGAGATCAGGTGGATCAACGTCAGCGCCAGACCTATGGCAATCGGTGCGAGGCCCGGCGGTGCACGTTTATCGGTGGCGCCCAGAATGATGATCACAAACATCGCAGTCATCACCCGTTCGGTGACAAACCCGGCCGCCATCGAATACTGACCGGGCGAATGCTCGCCGTAACCGTTGGAGGCGAGGCCGGCGGCAATGTCCAAACCCTCACTCCCACATTGCAATTGTATTGACCCAATGATCAATCGATCCCGACAAATCCGCCGGTCTGGTGCGCCCATAACCGCGAATACAGTCCGCCATGGGCCAGCAGTTCGGCGTGGGTGCCGCTCTCGGCGATCTTGCCGTTTTCCAGCACCACCAGGCGATCCATGCGCGCGATAGTCGAGAGGCGGTGAGCAATGGCGATCACTGTTTTGCCCTGCATCAGGGTTTCCAGGCTTTCCTGAATCGCCGCTTCGACTTCCGAGTCCAGGGCCGAGGTTGCTTCGTCCATGATCAGAATCGGCGCGTCCTTGAGCAGCACGCGGGCAATCGCGATGCGCTGACGTTGACCGCCCGACAGCTTCACCCCGCGCTCGCCGACATGCGCGTCGAAGCCGGTGCGGCCTTCAGCGTCCGACAGCAACGGAATGAACTCATCGGCACGGGCCTTGTGCGCGGCATCCCAAAGCTGTGCGTCAGTCGCGTCAGGCTTGCCATACAGCAAGTTGTCGCGGATTGAACGGTGCAGCAGCGACGTGTCTTGAGTGATCATACCGATCCGCTCACGCAGGCTTTCCTGGCTGACGTCGGCGATGTTCTGGTCGTCGATCAGGATGCGCCCGCCCTCGACGTCATAGAGGCGCAGCAGCAGGTTGACCAAGGTTGATTTACCGGCGCCGGACGGCCCGATCAGACCGATTTTTTCACCCGGTTTGATGGTCAGGTTGAGGTCGCCGATGATGCCTTTCTTCTTGCCGTAGTGAAAATCGACGTGCTCGAAACACACCTCGCCATTGGCCACGGCCAGCGGTTTGGCGTGTTCGTGATCGGTGACGCTGACCGGCTGCGAGATGGTCCGCAGACCGTCCTGGACCATGCCGATGTTTTCGAAGATGCCCGTGACCACCCACATGATCCAGCCGGACATGTTGACGATGCGGATCACCAGACCGGTGGCCAGGGCAATCGCGCCGACGGTGATCAGCGATTGCGTCCACAGCCACAGGGCCAGCGCGGTTGTGCCGACGATCAGCAAGCCGTTCATGGCGGTGATCGCCACGTCCATGCTGGTGACCACGCGGCCGGCCATTTGCGCTTTGACGGTTTGTTCTTCGATCGCTTCCCTGGCGTAGTGCTGTTCGAAATGAGTGTGAGCGAACAGCTTGAGCGTGGCGATATTGGTGTAGCCGTCGACGATTCGGCCCATCAGTTTCGAACGTGCGTCGGAGGCTTCCACCGAGCGGTCCTTGACCCGCGGCACGAAGTAACAGAGTGCGCCGATGTAGGCGACGATCCACGTCAGCAACGGGACCATCAGACGCCAGTCGGCTTCGGCGAACAGCACCAGCGCGCTGATCGCGTAGATCACCACATGCCACAGTGCATCCACCGCCTGCACTGCTGAATCACGCAGCGAGTTGCCGGTCTGCATGATGCGCTGGGCAATGCGCCCGGCGAAGTCGTTCTGGAAGAAGTTCAGGCTCTGCTTGAGCACGTAGCTGTGGTTCTGCCAGCGGATCATGCTGGTCATGCCGGGGCTTAACGTCTGGTGCACCAGCAGGTCGTGCAGGCCGAAGAAAATCGGTCTGAGCACAAGCGCAACCACCACCATCCACGTCAGTTCGAGGGCGTGATCGCTGAAGAAGTTCGGATTTGGCGTACCTTGGGCCAGGTCGATGATGCGACTCAGGTAACTGAACAGCGCCACTTCGATCAGCGCGGCGAACAGGCCGACCACCAGCAGGGCGGCGAAACTCGGCCAGACCTGCTTCAGGTAATAGGTATAGAAGGGGAGCACACGGTCCGGTGGAGAGGCCGTCGGGGCGTCGCGGAATATGTCGATCAGTTGTTCAAAACGGCGATAGAGCATCAGATAACCGCCCGGAGTACGGGCTCTCCTTTTATCAGTGTGAGCGGCGCGGGATCAGGCCGTCGCCGCTCGATATGCCCTGCTGTACTCAGTCGAGGCGTTTGGCCGACTTGATAATCACAGGGTCGACAGGCACGTTCTGCATGCCGCTTTTGGTGGTGGTTTGCGAGTTGACGATGATGTCGACGACGTCCATGCCCTTGACCACTTTGGCAAACACCGCATAACCGGCGTCACGGCCTGGATCGAGGAAGGCGTTGTCAGCGACGTTGATAAAGAACTGGCTGGTGGCCGAGTTCGGATTGGAAGTACGGGCCATCGACAAGGTGCCGCGAACGTTATGCAGGCCATTGCTGGCTTCGTTCTTGATCGGTTCCTTGGTGTCCTTTTGTTGCATCTGCTGGGTGAAACCGCCGCCCTGAGCCATGAAACCCGGGATCACACGGTGGAAAATCGTGTTGTTGTAGAAGCCACTGTCGACGTACGCCAGAAAGTTCTTGGTACTGATCGGCGCTTTGACCGGGTCCAGTTCGATTTCGATCTGGCCATTGGTGGTGTCCAGCAGCACGTGCGGCGCTTTGGCCGGGGTAGCAGCCATCAGGTTGGCAGCAAACAGCACGGTGCCGGCGACGAGGGCGAGTTTTTTCAGCATGGGTCAGTGATCCTGAGATTGAATATCGGCTGCGGCGAGAAACGCCAGCAGCGTTTGATTGAAGCGTTCGGGCTGATCGAGCGGGGTGGCATGGCGTGAATCAGCGATCACCACCAGCCGCGCATCGGGCAGCAGTTTTACATAGGTTTCTTTAAGTGCCACAGGTGTGTAATCACGGTCGGCACTGACGATGAGCGTTGGACAGGTCACCCGGGAAAGTCGTTCCTGAACCCCCCAGCCAACAATTGCATCGAAGCTGGCGAGATAAGCACGTTTGTCGTTTTTTGCCCAGCGTTGCGCCATTTTCTGCCGCAGATTCGCCTGTTCGGGTTTTGGGAACAGTTTGCTGCCCAGCGCCTTGCCGATGGTCGCCAGGCTCAGCACGCGCATCAGGCTCCAGCGTTTGAACCATTGCCAATAGTCGTCGAGGCTGCGCAGTTTGACTTCAGGGGCGCTGTTGACGATGGTCAGGCTCTTGAGCATCTGCGGCTGATCGACACCCAACTGGAAGCCGATCATGCCGCCCATCGACAGACCGACGTAGTGCACCGGACCAAGGTTCAAATACTCGATCAACGCCACCATATCGGCGCTGAACCCCGCGATGCTGTAGCGCTCGCGGGGTTTGTCCGAGCGCCCGTGGCCACGGATATCCGGGACGATCACCCGGTAGTGCGCGGCCAGCGCAGGGATCTGCATTTCCCAATCCAGCGTGCTCGAGCCGAGCCCGTGAACCAGCAGCAACGGCGTGCCGTGGCCATATTCCTCGTAGTGCAGGTTGCAACCTTCGTGCGCAAAATAGGCCATCGCTGGACTCCGTGTCAGACTTGCTCAGGGGCGGCGAACGGTGCGTCCAGCGGCAAGGTGTCGAAGGTGCGCAACAGTTCGATGAGGATTTGTGTCGCCGGGCCCAGCGGTTTGTCCTTGTTCGAATACAGATAGAAACTCGGGTTGCGGCTGCCGCCCTGATCCAACGGTAGCAGCTTGAGCGATCCCTCTTTCAGTTCCCGTTCGATCATGTGTCGCGGTAACCAGGCAAAGCCCAGGCCGCTGCTGACGAATGTCGCGGCCGTGGCGAGACTGCCGACGGTCCAGCGCTGTTCGGCGCCGAGCCAGCCGACATCCCGTGGCTGTTGACGACCGGAGTCGCGGATGACCACTTGCATCTGGGTTTCCAGATCCTGGAAGCTCAGTTCACGATTGAGCCGATGCAGGCTGTGGTCTGGGTGAGCAACCGCAACAAACTCCACGTCGCTCAACTCCGCGCCCAGGTAACCGGGAATGCTCAGGCCGGTGATGGCCAGATCGGCCACGCCTTCGAGCAGCACCTCCTCGACACCCGACAACACTTCCTCACGCAGACGCACGCGACAGCCACGGCTCTGTGGCATGAACGCAGTCAACGCACGCACGATACGTGCGCTTGGATAAGCCGCATCGACCACCAGCCGCACTTCCGCTTCCCAGCCTTGCTCCATGTGATGGGCAAGATCTTCCAGTTGACTGGCCTGTTTGACCAGTTGCCGCGAGCGGCGTAGCAACACGCCGCCGGCTTCGGTCAGTACCGCTTTACGACCGTCGATCCGCAGCAACGGCACACCGAGCTGATCCTGCATACGGGCAACGGTGTAACTCACCGACGACTGCGAACGGTGCAGAACCTCGGCGGCCTGGGCGAATCCGCCGTGGTCGACTACGGCCTGCAATGTTCGCCATTGATCCAGGGTCACGCGGGGCGCTTTCATCAATAGCTCCTCTTGTCCTAAGCTGACGGTCCCCATTGGAGACTGTCGAATGAAAAAATTCTGTTGTGTGGTGCTGGCACTGCTGCCGTTGACAGCCTTTGCGTATCCGATCGATGTGCAGAAAAATCTCAATGGCATGAAGATCGACTACCAGAGTTTCGCCACGGATAACGACATTGGCTCCATCCAGGTGGCCAACTACGGCGACGTCGACGCGAGCTGCAAAGTGGTGTTCCGCAACGGTCCCGAGGCGCCACGGACACGTAACATCGAAGTCGTGGCCGGCAAACATAAAAACGCCACGGCCAAGTTCACCCGCACCATTATCAAACTGCGCATCGATCTGACCTGTACCCCGAAATAACAGCAAATCTTCCTTGTGGGAGCGGGTTTGCTCGTGAGGGCGGTAGATCAGTCATCCATGCTCGTGCTGACACATCGCCTTCGCCAGCAAGCTCACTCTCAAAGGGTTGAGTTGCATCTAAACTAAATTTTCGATGCTTTGCAGCAATTATTTGCGCTTTTTCATCGATTCAGCTCTGTTTAACCTTCACTCCATCGACCTACAACATTCTCGGATGGAGGCTACACAGCATGTCCCGCGTTCTGATCATCGAAAGCAGCGCCCGCCAGCAAGACTCGGTGTCCCGTCAGTTGACCCAGACCTTCATCAATCAGTGGAAAACCGCGCACCCCGACGATCAGATCACTGTGCGTGATCTCGCCGTGAACCCGGTGCCGCACCTGGACATCAACCTGTTGGGTGGCTGGATGAAGCCTGCCGATCAGCGCAACGACAGCGAACAGTCTTCTCTGGATCGCTCCAACGAATTGACCGATGAACTGCTGGCTGCCGACGTGCTGGTCATGGCCGCACCGATGTACAACTTCGCGATCCCGAGCACCCTCAAGGCCTGGCTTGACCATGTGCTGCGTGCCGGCGTCACCTTCAAGTACACCGACACCGGTCCGCAAGGCCTGCTGAGCGGCAAGCGTGCCTACGTGATGACCGCTCGCGGCGGAATTTACGCCGGCGGCCCGGCGGATCATCAAGAACCTTACCTGCGTCAGGTGATGGGTTTTATCGGTATCCACGACGTGACCTTCATTCATGCCGAAGGCATGAACCTGGGTGGCGACTTTCAGGAGAAGGGCTTGAACCAGGCCAACGCCAAACTGGCTTCCGTCGCTTGATAGGTTAATCGCCAGATAATCACTGGATGTTCTAGTGCTCTGGCGCAACCCCTTCAAGGTTTTACGCGCATCGAACCTCCCTTTGCACTTATTGCTCCTGAGTGCTGTAGCCCGATTGAACGCTTTAGCGAGATCGGGCTTTTTTTTGTTCTTTGCGCAATCCCGGTACGGTAATCGGTGAGCATAAAAAAAGCCCCGCCTGAATATTCAGGCGGGGCTTTTTATTGGCTTTTGGAATCAGACGAGGGGTTTAGGCTCGTGTTCTTTTTCCTGGGCCTCTTCGTGATGCTCGGCCGCGTCCTGAACGGAGCGAGGCGCTTCAGCAATGGCTGCTTCAACGACGACTTCTTCAGCAGCCGGGGCAGGAGCTGCCTCGACCACTTCAGCCGCAGGAGCAGCTGCGGCAGCCAGTTCAGCTTCCTTCTGCAGACGTTCTTCTTCGCGCTTGCGACGACGCACTTCGCGTGGATCGTTTGGAGCGCGGCCGTTTGGCGTCAGCGCGCTGACTACAGGCGCTTCAATCGCTGGGGCTTGGGCAACCACTGGCGCTTCGATGACCGGCGCTGGAGCAGGTTCGGCAGCGGCAACCACTGGCTCGGACACCGTGGCTTGTGGCACTTCAGCTTCAGCAGCAGGCGCTGGCGCTTCGGCTACGGTTGGCTCTGCAACCCAGTTGAATGCAGTTTGCTCTTCGCGAACTTCACGCACGCTTTCGGTCACGTTTTCAGCGACGGTTTCGACAACCGGCTCTGCAACGACAACGGGCTCTTGGGCTACGAAAGCAGGTTCGGCAGCGATTTCAATCTGAGGCTGGGCTTCAACCTGGGCTTGAATTTCGCGAACCGGTGCCACTTCGACTTCCGGAGCCGCCGTCACTTCCACCGGAGTGGTTGCTTCAACCACCGGTGCTTCAACTGGAGCAGTTTCCAGTGTAGCGGCAGTGGCGCGTTCGGCTTGCTCGTTGGCTTGCGCTTCAGCCGGAGCGCTGATGACGCTGCTGGCGACGGCGGTGGTAACAGCCAGGCCAGCGGCCAGATCGGCAGCGCTTGGTGCTTCAGCGTTTTCGCCGGACTCGGATTCTTCCGATCCTTCGATCACGTTGCCGTTGGCATCACGCTGACGCTCGCGACGGTTGCTGCGACGACGCTGGCCGCGGGAGCGACGACGTGGACGATCGCCTTCGGCGTTCTCCGAACCATCTTCCGGCAGTTGCTCTTCATTGGTGATCACTTCGTCTTCAACGACGGCAGCAGCGGCCTGCTCTGCACGCGGTTGACGCTCTTCACGCGGCGGGCGCGGTGCGCGCTCTTCGCGAGGCTGGCGGGCTGGACGCTCTTCTGCATTAACGGCGACAACGGCTGCTGCTGGAGCGGCATCCAGTGGCTCGCGCAGTTCACGTACACGTTCTTCACGCTCGCCACGAGGCTTGCGTTCTTCACGCGGCGCACGTGGAGCGCGTTCTTCACGAGGTGCGCGAGGTGCGCGTTCTTCGCGGGCGGCTGGCGCTTCAGTGCGAGCTTCGCGAGGTGCACGTTCTTCGCGGGTCTCACGTGGCTGGCGCTCTTCACGCGGCTCGCGAGGGGCGCGTTCTTCACGCGGTGCACGTTCTTCGCGCGGCTTGCGCTCTTCATCGCGACGACCATTACGGTTGCGGCTCTGCTGGCGACCGTTGCGACGTTCTTCGTTGCGGGCTGGACGCTCGGTAGCTGGTTTTTCAACGACCACCGGCGCGGCGGGCTCTTCTTTGGTCGCGAACAGGCTGACCAGCGACTTCACCAGACCTTTGAACAGGCTTGGCTCTGGCGCGGCCACTGGAGCTGGTGCTGGTGCAGCAGGTGCGGCCACTTCGGTCGGAACCGGAGCGTTGGCGCGGGCTGGTGCGGTCTTGACCGCGGCTTCCTGGCGAACCAGGGTGCGGGTTGCGGCGGCTGGCTGGACTTCTTCGACGTCGGCAGCGGCAGCGGCGATTTCGTAGCTGGACTGGTTGGTCGCGGCTTCCGGGCTGTCATCACGCAAACGCTGAACTTCGAAGTGCGGCGTTTCGAGGTGGTCGTTTGGCAGGATGACGATACGGGCACGAGTGCGCAGTTCGATCTTGGTGATCGAGTTGCGTTTTTCGTTGAGCAGGAACGCAGCCACCGGGATCGGCACCTGGGCGCGAACTTCGGCAGTGCGGTCTTTCAGGGCTTCTTCTTCGATCAGGCGCAGAATCGCCAGCGACAGCGATTCAACGTCACGGATGATGCCGGTGCCGTTGCAACGCGGGCAGACGATGCCGCTGCTTTCGCCCAAGGATGGGCGCAGGCGCTGACGGGACATTTCCAGCAGGCCGAAGCGCGAGATACGGCCGATCTGCACGCGAGCGCGGTCGGCTTCCAGGCATTCGCGGACTTTCTCTTCCACGGCGCGCTGGTTCTTGGCAGGGGTCATGTCGATGAAGTCGATGAC